>JAJFLF010000147.1 GCA_021772845.1 Mariprofundus sp. | reverse complement strand
TAAACAGACGTATTGCAGCCGGCATCTTTTCAGCCACCTGCTGCGCACCCTGCCAATCAATTTCCAGCAGCACATCTCCACCACTTGTCAGTGTTTTTTCCACATCAGATTGACGCGTGCCATAGAGATTACCATGCACATTAGCCCACTCCAGAAAGTCGCCAATATGCGACTGGGCCTCAAATGTTTCTTTCTTGAGAAAATGATATTCCCGGCCATTCTGCTCGCCCGGGCGTGGATTGCGTGTAGTACATGAGACAGCCAGGTGAAGATTGGGACACTGCGCCAGTATCTCTTTACACAGACTGGATTTACCAGCGCCCGATGGGCCTGAAATAATAAACAAACGTCCACTCATGCCGATCTCCCCGTCAATTGTTCATACTTTACTTGCAGCTGATCACGGCTCTCCTTCCGCGCTGGATCCAGAGGAATACAATCCACCGGACAGACAAGCTGACACTGAGGTTCATCGAAATGCCCTACACACTCCGTACAGTGATCTGGATCAATCTCAAAGATATCTTCACCTTCAAAAATTGCCACATTGGGGCATTCAGGCTCACAAACCGCACAGTTAATACAATCGTCTGTAATCATCAATGCCATGACTGCCTCCAACTGACCCGGTATTGCACAAGTCCACAATAATCCGCTACAAAGCGATTAACGCCCATCACCTTCATACAGAATCAACCATGGTTCAGAGCTGTTATCCCGAGCCATGTAGATCTGTTTGCGACTCACAGCATTAAAATTATTCGATTGATAACGCTGATTAAATATAACCAATACCGCATCGCCCCCTTGCGCCCGCTCAGGACTCGGAATGACCTTTATATTGGATAGAGAAACCTTGATGAACTTTTTATTACCATTCACCCGGCGCTTATATGAGACCCAGGAATTATAATCATGTTTCAGTGTTTTGAATGCTTTATGGTAATGACTCAGATAGCTGTCGCTATCACGAGACTCCCAATCCTTGCGCCAGACTTCTATCGCATCCAGAACGGACTGAGACAGATCTGCTTGCGCTGATCTCACCGGCCTCTCTACAGCAACTACTCGCGATGCAGCAGGTTTCAACTTGGCAAGTTTCAACTTCACCGGTTTCGACTCCACTACATTCACTACGATTGGCTGCTCAACGTTCACAACGGGCCTGTTCGACGGCGCCGCCACAGCCCGAGGCTGGGTGGGTTTTGCCGGCTGAACGCTGGCTACTTTTACTGGAACAACTGGAGATGGCGCGGGCGCTGCAATCGGAGCTGAAACCGGCCGGACAGACTTAGGAACCACAGGTTTATCAGCAACAGGGCGCAACGATGAGGGCTTTGCTCTATTCACACGTGCCACAAAAGCAGTTAAGCGCTTGTTTGCCTCATCCAAACCACCAGTGATGCGCGCCCGCTTGAGCTTGCCGATATCTTCATTCACCGCATGCGCATAATGACCAGCCCGTTTAGCAGCCTGAACCGATTGCTGACGATATGCCTCCGCCTTGATCAAAGCTGCCAAACGATTCTTTTTAACAATCTTTGCATTTAAAAAAACCAACGCTTGTTTCGTTTCACCCCGATTCATAGCCATGGTGGCCAAAAAGATCTCTCGCTCTCCTGACTTTAACGATCGCACCACTTCACTCTTGCCAGACTCAAGCAACTGATAAACATCCTGCGTTTTCATTCGACTCGCAGTGGCATCTGTCACCTGCAAAGGAACAGAGAGCCATGCAAGCAGCAGCAAACAAACATATTTCATCGGTATTTTTTTCACTGTTCGTCTACCGGCTCTTCTACATTCACCATCGAACTTGGCTGATTCGAAACAGAATGATTCGATATAATCGGCATTGCCGCTATCTCAGCTACTTCTTCTTCACTCAATCGCGGTGATGCCAACAGAGATTCTGAGCGTTCATCAAAACCGGCATAAGCCTTCAGCGTCACATCTTTGGGAATGTTATGACGCAGCCAGCGCACCAGATCCATCCACATGGTTGAAATTTCTTCATCCTCAGGCATTGAACCTGCCGAAGGTAATTCAACCGTAATCACAGGAATTTGATGTTGTTTGCCGGCAAAATTACCGAGAGAACCCGGAAAAGCACCAAGCGTCTTCAAATTAAGATATCCAATCTTACTCGGGGCCGTGGGTGGCCCATCATAATCAAGCAGCCCATATGGTGCATGCACAGATATAATAGCGTCCGGTTTAAAGCTGCGAATCTCTTCATACAACCAGCCACTCTCAGGCTCGCTCAATGGATCAGTGCCAGGATTTCGGCGCGGGTCTTTGCCTGTTTGATGCCAATATGTCGCGGTACTCTTGTACCAATCAGGTGTAGGCATATTACGATTCAAATCAACACCATGCGCATTCAAACGCACAGAAGGAGTACTCAGCAACAAACCATCCGGATTAACCAGTGGTGACACATGCCAGTGAAACAGACCTGAGTGATGCTTATCCAGGGTCTGCATCCATCTGAACACCACACTTACCGAGGCATATTCATCGCCATGCGTACCGCCAATCAGCAATACACGCGCGATGGGCTTGCGGCGTTCCAGCAGCGGCGGATACTCCTTCATCAAGATCGCCTGCCCGTTCACAGAACGCGCACCTGAGTCTGCAAACTGAATGCCCTGGCAACTCTCAACAGTGACACTGCCAAGCTTATTGCCAATACGGGTGCACACTTCAGCAACAGGATCAGAACTTTCAGCCTTGGTCTCTTCGACAACAGGAGCAGAACTTTCGGTTTCTGCCTTTTCTACAGCAGCTTCAGAACTTTCAGTCTTGGTCTCTTCAACAACAGGAGCAGGGCTTCCAGTCTTGGCCTCTTCAGCAACCGGAACAGCGCTTTCAACCTTGGCCTCTTCAGCAATGGAATCAGGGCTTTCAGTCTTGCCCTCTTCAGCAACAGGAGCAGGACTTTCAGCCTTGGTCTCTTCAGCAACAGGAGCTGCGCTTTCAACCTTGGCCCCTTCAACAACAGGAACAGCGCTTTCAACCTTGGCCTTTTCTGCAGCAGGAGAAGCGCTTTCAGCCTTGGACTCTTCAACCGTTGAAGGCTCAACAGCAGAAACATCAGCATCCTTTGCAAAGAGTGATTCAACATTAATAAATAGCGCCGTCGTTACTATGGCGACAACACAAAAAATAGATAAAAAAGAACGAGACAAAGGCAACTCCGCTGACATGCGCCGAACGATAACTATCCGATGCTGATGTGCCAATGACCAGGCGATGCCGATGGTCTATGAAGTGTGGGAAATAAAATGCCTTTGCGCCAGCATCTGCAAACCCGACAAGGTCAGGTGAGGCAGGTGATGATCTATCTCAGGCAGATCGGCAATCAATAGCGAAACCAGACCACCTGTCGCGATGACCGGAGCATCTTGATAACCGGGCTCCCGCTTTAACCGCTTGATCAGGCCGGCTATCGCATCCACCGCAGCCCAGTAACTACCGGATTGCAGACTGCTTGTGGTATCTCGCCCAATCAGCACCTTAGTACGTTGAATCGAAACCTCCGGCAATTTTGCAGCACGACGGCATAGTGCTGTGAGCGCTAGTTCAACACCCGGCAAAATCAAACCACCAGCATAATGACCATTCGGAGAAATCACATCGAAGGTGGTCGCTGTACCACAATCAAGCACAATGGCAGGTGCACCGAACATCTCACGTGCAGCAATGGCGTTAACTATACGATCCGCACCAACTTCTCTGGGATTTTTGTAATCCACCGCCATGCCGGTTTTCACATCAGCTGAACCAACAAAAACAGCCCGTTTGCCACAAACACGTTCACACGCTTCAGCCAGCGTCATATCCAAGTGTGGAACCACACTGGCAACCATAATACCCAGCACCTGATCTGCGACCAAGCCCGACTGTTCGAACATACCGTGCAGTTGCAGGGCCAGCTCATCAGAGGTGAGTTGGCGCTCACTCGACAAGCGCCAATGGGTGATCAAGCTCTCCCCTTCAAACAGGCCGAATACCATTTGCGTATTACCGATATCGACCACCAACAGTTTTTCCTGCGTATGCATCGATGTTCTCTTCATCTCTTTTTTATTCATAATAATTCCAAATCTCCGGCAATGATGCGCTGAATACCCGCAGATGTTTGCAATAACAGTGCTCCATCATCATCCAGGGCCGTCGCCACACCTTCAATATATGCATTCCCATGATGCACTCTCACATTATCACCAGAAGCGGCATGAGCCTGCCACCAGGCGGTGCGCAGCGGTGCAAAACCATCTTTTAAATATATCTCATACCATTGATCCAATGCATTCAATATAGAGGCAGCAAGTTCCAGCTTGTTTATGCGCTGATGAGAAATGCTCTCCATATCTGTTACTTTCTGGGTAATTTCAGCAGGCCACCCATCTGATGGAGCTTTCAAATTAACACCAAAACCAAGCACTACAGCATGCACTCGGCCGGGTTCAGCTCGCATTTCAGTTAAAATACCTGCTACCTTTGCACCACGACACAACAGATCATTGGGCCACTTGATACGAATATCCGGCGTATAGGCACTTAACGCATCGTGCAGCGCAACCGCCGTCAACAATGACAATTGCGGCACACGCTCAGGCCCCAAATCAGGCCGCAGCAATACACTTCCGGCCAGCGATTCAGGCATCGTGTGCCAGGTTCGTCCCAGCCGTCCCTTCCCGTTCAATTGGCGCTTGGCTAACTTAACCACGCCTTCATCAGCTCCAGCTTCGGCCTGCTTCATAATATCCTGATTGGTTGAACCGGTCTCTTCGAGCACCAGCACATCCCGTCCAATGCGTTGGGTAGATAAACCAGCTTGCAGTAGTCCCGCGCTAAACACATCTGACTTCAACACATAACCCTTACCTGCATACGCCTGAATATCGGCACCATTCTTTTTCAGCATTTGAATATGTTTCCACACACCTGTGCGCGACAAACCCAACTCCATCGCCAAGTCATCACCTGAAACAGGCTTCTGACTAAGACCCAAACGGGTCAGAATATGTTCACGCGCCTGATTCATTGGCATCTGATTCTTTGGCATCAGTCTGTGTATTGATAATACGCATGGAGAGATCAAGAGAGGGAGCAGAATGGGTGATTGCTCCGATAGCAATACGATTAACACCTGTCAGCGCATAATCATGGGCATTATCCAGCGTAATATTACCACTGGCTTCAAGCAGAATAGAATCAGGAACAGTGCCGCGCGCCTCAGAAACGGTAGCAGGTGACATATTATCCAACAGAATAATATCCGGACACACAGCAATAGCCTCTGCCACTTCCTGCAAGGTTTCACACTCCACTTCAATCCAGGTGTCGTGCCCTGCCTCATAACATGCATGAATCGCATCGGTAATCGAACCACATGCTTCGATATGGTTTTCCTTAATCAACATACCACTGCGCAAATCCATGCGGTGATTGATACCACCACCATGCAGCACGGCCTGCTTCTCCAGATGTCTAAATCCCGGCGTGGTTTTGCGTGTATCTGCAATTTTACAATCTGTATCTGCAACTGCATCGACAAAACACTGGGTAGCTGTCGCAATACCAGATAAGTGCTGTAAAAAATTCAACGCAGTACGCTCTGCAGCCAGCAATGAACGCACTGAACCATTCAATTCACAGATCACATCACCTGCCTGAACACGATCAGCATCAGCCATACGCCAGTCACATGCAATGCTTGCATCCACAGCGGCAAACACCGCATTAGCAAGCTGAACTCCCGAGAGTGTTCCAGCGGATTTGGCACTGATAGTGGCCGTGCCAACCATGTCCGCAGCAATGGTCGCGATGGCTGTCAGATCATCAGATACTGCATCTTCTTCCAATGCAGCCAGAATCAGATCAAAGGGTAGTTTATCAGCAAGAGGCTTGTCAGTAAGAAACCTGTCAGCGAGAAGGTTGTCAGAGGCGATGTCAGATGAATTGTCCATGAGGCAACTCTAAGAATCAGCCCAATGAATGGAAGCAAGCATTAAACGAAACAGCTGTACCTATTCAGCCAGAGGGGTTCAAAGCCTGAAATCGAAGGTTTAGCTGCGTTATATCCTGCCAGCTTTTTTGCTTTTGGCGCGGCGAACGCAACAGATAAGCAGGGTGATATGTCACCCAAACAGGAATACCCTGAAAATCATGCCAGCGCCCGCGCAATGTCCCCAGCGCTTCATCCGTATTGAGCACGGTTTGTGCTGCCACACGCCCCAACAGGCAAATCATTTTAGGCTGTATCATATTCAACTGTTGCTCAAACCAGAGATTGCACGCTTCTACCTCATCCGGCCTTGGATCACGATTGTTGGGCGGCCTGCATTTGATGGTATTCATAATATAGACTTTTTCGCGATCCAAGCCGATGGCATGCAACATACGATCCAACAGTTGACCTGCTCGACCAACAAAAGGTTCACCCTTGTGATCCTCATCTTGACCAGGTGCTTCACCAATAAAAAGCAGATCAGCCTGTGCATTACCAACACCAAATACAACTTGAGTACGCGTATCCGCCAGCGAGCAAAGCTTGCAAGTCGAAGCATCCTTACACAATGCATCCAGCCCTTTTAAATCGACGGGAACATCTTGCACAATAGGCGTGACTGCCACATCAGGAGACACATGAACCTGATGCAGATCAGCCGGGGCAATACTGTCTGTTTTTTCCGGCCCGAAAGAAAGAAGGGAAACCGGCGTATGCACGCCGATTTCCCTTAAATACGTTTCGAGAAAGAGTTCTCTTTCTGACAAGTTTAGTCTAGAAGCGCGTCTACATTGGTATTAGAACCAAGATAAACAGGTACACGCTGATGCAGAGCTTCAGGCTCCAGATCAAGAATCGCGATACCATCACTACTCATGGCTTTGCCACCAGCATGCTCCATAATAAATGCCATTGGAATTGCTTCATACAACAGACGCAATTTACCAGTAGTATTTTTATCATCGGCTGGGTACAAAAACACGCCACCTTTAAGAATGGTACGATGCATATCTGCAACCATCGCACCTACATAACGCATACCAAGGCCAGTCTTCTCTTTCATACCATTGAGCTTATTACCCATATCATCTGCCCATGCATCCTTATTGGATTCATTTACAGAATAATAACCGCCAGTTTCAGGAACAAGCATGTCAGGATGACTGCTTTCAAAACGCGCATTGTTAGGATTAAAAGTATAACCGTGCACACCCTCACCAACAGAACAGACCAGCATCAATGATGGGCCATACAGCACATAACCAGCAGCGATCACTTCACGACCATTCTGCAAGGTATCAGATACGTGCGGACGTTCTGAGTTTGCTGTTTTTCGTTTTACTACGGAGAAGATCGTTCCAACAGGACCATCAACATCCAGGTTGGATGAACCATCCAGCGGATCAACCAGTACTAGGTAGTCTGCACTGGCATATTCATCGATCACCAATAGCTCTTCCTGCTCTTCAGATCCTACCGCACAGATAAAACCGGTCGAACGCATCTCTTCCAGAAAGATCTCATCGGAGAGCACATCCAGCACTTGCTGCTGCTCACCCTGTACATTTTCACTACCGGCTCCGCCCAAAGCGCCCCTAAAAACAGCACCACGCAGTACCGCTGCAATCTCAATAGCTGCACGGCCTACGCCTTGAATCACAGGCATCATGGCTGCGCCATGGTCTCCCTGTTTGGCAATATTGTTCATTGTACTTGGCATATCCCCTCCAATGTTGATGTTCGCAAAAACGAGCTCATACTAGCCAAAAGTGGCCTTGAATACAAAAACTGTGATCCTTTAATGGTTAAGCCGCATCCATTGCATCCAGCAAACGTTGATGAATACCGTCAAAACCACCATTCGATAACACCAGAATACGATCATTCGGTTTCGCTTCGGCTGAAACATAATCAACAATGGATTCAACAGAACCAATCAAACTGGCATGTGATCCAATCTGATTGCAGACCGATTGTGCATCGAGCACCTCGCCCGGTTCCAAATTACGGTTCGATGGTGTGGCAAACACCACACGGTCTGCAGCATCAAAACAGAGCGGCAAACGATCCTGATGGATGCGTGTACGCATGGTATTGGAACGCGGTTCAACCACTACCCACAATTTACCCCTGTTGTTCGCTTGCGCCATGCTGGCTTTGGCAGCATCCACCATGCCTGTAATGGCTGTTGGATGATGTGCAAAATCATCAAAGACTTTAACACCGCGCGCTTCACCAACCAGAGACATACGGCGACGGATACCTGAAAAAGAGCTCAGAGCAGCACGAATCGTATCTGAATCGATGCCCAGCGAGCTCGCCGCCGCAGCTACAGCACAAGCATTGGCCACATTGTGTATGCCAATCATTTGCCAATCGACTTCGATCACTATTTCACCATGACGGTAGAGCCTGAACGATGAGCCATCTTCAGCTTTTGTTTCCCACTGCCACTCGGCCTTATCATGACCATAACGGGCAAAACAAATCAATGGCGTCCAGCATCCGCGAGACAAGACATCAGAAACATGCTCTTCATCGGCATTGGCTATAATCGTGCCCGCAGCAGGAACAGTACGCATTAAATGATGGAATTGTGTTTTGATCGCTCCGAGATCAGGAAATATGTCGGCATGATCATATTCCAGATTATTTAATATCAGTGTGCGGGCATGATAGTGCAGAAATTTGCTGCGCTTATCAAAAAAGGCAGTGTCATATTCATCGCCTTCCAACACAAATGTCTCACCCTTACCAAGCCGGGCTCCGCCACCAAAATCTTCAGGCACACCACCAATCAGAAAACCGGGTTCAGCCCCTGCAAGCTGCAGCACATGCGCCAACAGAGAGGAGGTCGTGGTTTTGCCATGTGTACCGGCCACCACCACCGCATGCCTGCCTTGCAACACATGGTTCCCAACAAATTCAGGACCAGAACAGTAAGCAAGCCCCGCATCTAAAATGGTTTCCACTTCAATATTGCCACGGCTCATAGCATTACCAATCACACAAAGGTCGGGTTCAGGTTGCAGGTTCGCTACATCGAACGGCGCAATATGCACTCCCAGTTCCTGTAGATAATCGGACATGGGGGGATATACCCCCGCATCGGAGCCTGTAACCTTCCAGCCCTGTGATTTAGCCAGCGCTGCAATTGCCGCCATCGCGGTACCGCAAACACCAAGAATATGTAGATGTTTTTTCATAGGCGTAAGTGAACCATAAAGCAGCACAGACACAAAGTATTTATTACGGCATGATTGCCCCATGACTCTGCACACC
>JAJFLF010000146.1 GCA_021772845.1 Mariprofundus sp. | reverse complement strand
ATAATTGATTGCGACGAATCCCCAGGTTTCTAGCCAGTTCAGTGACTTGCCTATCACCCTGATCTAACAGGCGAACGGCTTCCTCTTTGAATTCTTTCGTATAAACCTTTCGATCTTTCATCTGACAGCTCCTTAGCTGTCCCCTAATTTACATGTCCGTGAAAATAGGGCTAGTTCAGTCTGTTCGCCGTTTCCAGATAAGTAAGATAAACGCGCAGATCAAACTCCAACTGGTGATAGTCAGGTTCCATATTACAGCACAGTTTATAAAAGGCTTTGTTATGCTCAGGCTTTTTCATGTGTGATAGTTCGTGCACAACAATCATGCGTAAAAACTCAAGCGGCATATCTTTAAATATGCTTGCCACGTGAATTTCGCGAATAGTTTTGAGCTTTGCGCCCTGTACCCGTGATTGGGTACTATGTATGCCCAGTGCATTGTGGGTGATGTGTAATTTGTTGTTGAAGCTTACTTTCTTGAGTTGGCCAGCATTACGCAAATAGCTGTTTTTGAGTTCCATTACATAATCGTAAAGTGCCTTGTCAGAACGAACTGCATGTAGATGTGGATATTTACTCAGCAATATATCAGCCAATAGATCCTGTTCGATCATCATGTTGATCTTCTCGACCAGCTCGACGGCATAACCTGCAAGATAGTTTGGTGATGGTTTAGGGCGCATGGCGATATGATTAAGGAAGTGTGGATGAATTCAACTCTTTCGCGCCGTGCCATGCACTGAGTGCTAAATCAGTTATGCACAGTGAGCCTGATATGTGGGCAGGTCAGACCCTGAGATCAACGAACCAAACTGGAAAACAATAGAAGATCAGCTATATTATCGAGATCAATATCATTCACTATCAAAATAAATTTTCTTGGAAACCTACTGATATGCAAATCAAACAACATTCAATCGTTATGAAAATAGTGTTACTTATCGGGCTTATGGCGCTTTTGGGTGGATGCCAGTCAGCTTATTACTCAACGATGGAAAAAGTGGGTTACCATAAGCGTGATATACTGGTTAAACGTGTCGCCAATGCGCGTGATGCGCAGCAAGAGGGAAAAGAGCAGTTCAAATCATCACTGGAACAGTTTTCAAGCGTGCTTAATTTTAATGGTGGGGCACTTGAGGATAAGTACAACAAACTCAATGACGAATATGAAGATAGTGAAGAGGCGGCTGAAGATGTGCGCAATAGAATAGATGCGGTGGAATCTGTGGCCGAAGACCTGTTTGAAGAGTGGGAAGGTGAACTGGATCAATACAGCAGTGCATCACTCAAGCGTGATAGTAGCCAGAAGCTGAACAAAACACGCAAACAATATAAAAAACTGATTACGGCTATGCGACGGGCTGAAAAGAAAATGGACCCTGTGCTGAAAGCATTTAAGGATCAGGTGCTCTATTTAAAACATAACCTTAATGCGAAAGCGATCCTCTCCCTGAAAAAGGAGCTGCGTTCTGTGAAATCAAATATCTCTGCTCTGGTCAAAGATATGGAAAAATCCATTCGTGAAGCTGATCTGTTTATCAAAGAGGCTGGCATTTAATAAATCCTGGATAACTATTTGCAGGGTTTTATCAAAAGTAAGATGAATCTATGCGCGCAAAAAACTGAATTATAGGGGTTCATCTTATAGCATGCCGTTAAGTTATCACATGCCGCTTTACCGACCACCAAGTGAAGGCGATAATCTGATCATTCAGGTGACACTGGGATGTAGTTTTAATCGGTGCAGTTTCTGTTCGATGTATCGCTCAAAGAAGTACAGCCGACGCTCATTTGAAGATGTATCTGAGGATATCGGGCGCGCAGCGCGCAGTCGGCCAGATGCACGACGGGTATTTCTGGCTGATGGTGATGCCCTAAGTCTGCCGACTGCTCAACTTGTGCCTGTTCTGGATAAGCTGAAAGACGCGCTACCTAAACTCAGCCGTGTATCCTGTTATGCCACGCCTGGAAATATCCTGAAAAAAAGCATTGAAGAGTTGCAGCAGTTAAAAGCGCAAGGATTGAGTCTGCTCTATCTGGGCATTGAATCCGGTTCTAATCTTATCCTGAAGAAAATCACCAAGGGAGCCAGTCAACGCGGCATCGCTGAAGCGATGCAGAAAGCCCATGATGCGGGTTTGAAGGTGTCTGGCACCGTTATCCTTGGTCTGGGTGGTAAAGATCACTGGCAGGAACATATTGATGGCACTATTGAGCTGCTGAATAAAGCACCGATCACCTATCTCTCTACTCTGCAGCTGCATCTAGAGGCAGATATCGTCGCAGAATTTGAGTCGAAGTTTGGAGAGGTTTTCGAGATTCAGGATGATGACGCTATTATGGAGGAGCAGCATCGCTTGATCAGCGGTTTGAATCCAGCCAAGCCTGTCATCTTCCGTTCCAACCATGTATCCAATGCACTGGCTCTGGCCGGAAACCTGCCGCGCGATAGAGACAAACTACTATCGCAGTTGCATGTGGCACTGGATGGCGAAGCAGCACTGAGACCATGGCATATGCGCGGTATGTAGTTGCGGTGAATATACTTCTTTCAGTTTATTATTGTGGTAGAAATATGAGCTGTTTATTCAGATGGCCTATTCAGAGATCGTTTAAGCCAGAAGTAGCCGCAGACAGCTGAGAGTATGGATGCTACGGCAATACCTAACCGCTCATCGAAGAAAAGATTGTCACCGCTTCGCTCGAAAGCGAGCGAGCCGATAAACAGACTCATCGTGAAGCCAATACCGCAGAGCAGTGAGACACCGTAAATGAGCGACCAGTTTACACTGTTGGGCAGTGTAGCCAGTCCCAACTTCACCGCCAGCCAGGCAAATGTGAATACACCGAGCTGCTTACCGATAAACAGGCCGAAAATGATGCCCAGCGTTACAGGGTGCAGCATATCGTCAACGCCCATCGCACTTAAATCCAGTCCTGAGTTGGCAAATGCGAAGATGGGCAATATTAAAAACGCAACAAAACCGTGCAGTTCATGTTCGAGGCTTTTGAGCGGAGAGTGACTATTCTCTGGATCAGGAGCCAGAGGAATAAACATAGCAAGAATGACACCTGCCAGGGTGGCATGAACACCCGATTTCAAGACCGCTACCCACATGATCAGACCAAAAAAGATATATGGCATCACTTTGTAGACATTCG
>JAJFLF010000145.1 GCA_021772845.1 Mariprofundus sp. | reverse complement strand
AACTCACCGGCACCTAAGGCACAATTCAGACCAATAGAGATTGGTTTAGCGTGTGCTAAAGAGTTGTAAAATGCTGTAGCTGTTTGACCGGAAAGGGTGCGACCAGAAGCATCGGTAATAGTGCCGGAGATCATAATCGGCAGTTCTACATCAGCATCTTCAAAATATTTCTTCACAGCAAACACTGCCGCTTTGGCATTGAGCACATCAAACACCGTTTCGATCAACAGGATATCTGCACCGCCATCAATCAGGCCGCGGGTCGCATCAGTATAGGTTTCAACGAGTTCATCAAAGGTAACATTACGATAACCCGGATCATTCACATCGGGAGAAATTGAACAGGTACGGGACGTGGGACCGAGTACTCCTGCCACAAAGCGGGGTTTGTCTGCAGTAGAGATTGCATCACACGCTTCGCGAGCAACCTTGGCACCAGCCACATTCAGTTCATACACCAGCTCTTCCATACCGTAATCAGCCATCGAGGCTGCATTGGCGTTAAACGTGTTGGTCTCCAGAATATCAGAGCCTGCTTCCAGATATTTGGTATGAATCTCACGGATGATTTGAGGCTGGGTAAGTGAAAGCAGATCGTTGTTGCCCTTGAGCTCAGATGGCCAGTCGGCAAATCGCTCACCGCGATAATCGGCTTCCTGCAATCCATAAGACTGGATCATGGTGCCCATGGCGCCATCCAAAATAAGAATGCGCTTCTGCATATGTGTGGATAATAGCTTAGATGAATTCATGTGCGGGAATATAACAGCAGATATGGTTGGTAGAAATATATTAAAGTAAATAGCTTAATATATTAGCCTCATTATTTTGTTATTATGCTATACTTGGGTTCTGTTAAGAGGATTTAATTCATTTTACTGAGGGAACAGGGAATATGGGGCCGAAATCAGATCATCGAACCAGCACTATAGGAGGGGAGCGTCATTCGATGCTTCGTTCTTCGAGTACTGTATCTTCAAAGTTGCAGTTATTACTTGATATATCAGTGATTGAAGGTCTGCTTTTCCTTTTGGCGTACCAAAAGGGAATTGTCGATTTTAAACTCTATTATTATCCGGCCACGGTCACTCCTATTTTAATGTGGTTCATCTATTCCAACGCTGGCATATATCGACGGTTTTCCAGTAACATCAACCGTTCACTTAACGTGCTCTGGGCCTGGACAAAAGTAGTGTCTATGATGGTTGTTCTGGCTTTTATTGCTAAAATATCGTCTGTTTTTTCCCGAGAGATTGTTATCTTATGGTTCGTCATAGGTGCCATTACCCAGATTTCTGTTCATATAGGCATCAATTATTTATCAAATAAATACCTTTCAAAGAGCAAAGAGAAAGTCCCTTCTGTGCTTGTGGGTAATAGCGAGCTAGGCAACTATCTGGTAGAGCATATCAATAATAATCCGTGGACATTGCATAAGATTGTAGGTGTTATCTGTGATGAAGAAACCGGTAATGATTGGCATGTTAAAGGCTTGCCAAAACTGGGGACTATTGATGAATTACGTGATCTTGTTGAAAAATATCATATTCGTCGTGTCTATTTTGCGCTGCCTTTAAAAACATCACATCAGGTACGTGAAATGCAGTTGACACTACTAGATCTCAATATCGATATTATCTGGGCACCTGATATTTTTGGCCTGCATATGATCAGCCCTAGTGTGAAAGAGGTTGCTGGCGTACCTCTCTATTATCTGTCTGAAAGCCCCATAGTTGAAGGTGCACGTTTCAGTAAAATGTTGTTTGATAAGCTAGTGACGCTGATTGCGATTATAGTCTTCTCGCCCTTTATTGTTGGTGCCGCCATCGCGATAAAAATAAGTTCACCCGGTCCTCTTTTTTTTAGACAGGAACGCCATGGTTTGGATGGGAAAATATTTGAAATACTAAAATTTCGCAGCATGCATCTGCATCATGAGAAAGCAGGTCAAGTCACACAGGCGAAGGCAAACGATGCACGGGTATTTGCGGTGGGTTCATTCATTCGCAAAACCAGTATAGATGAACTGCCACAGCTCTTTAATGTATTAAAAGGGGACATGTCCCTGGTTGGGCCACGGCCACATGCCAAAGCACATAACGAATATTATACTGGCAAAATTAGTTCTTATATGTCGCGTCACCGTATTCTACCGGGTATGACAGGCTTGGCTCAGGTGAATGGTTGTCGAGGAGAAACCGACACATTGGAAAAAATGGAAAAACGGGTTGAATATGATCTGACCTATATCAATAACTGGTCGATCTGGATGGATATCCGTATTATGATCAAAACGGTTTATACACTTTTCTCTAAAAATGCATATTAAGCTCAACAGATTCAGGCTGTTACAATTATTCGATCACCTTTTTTCTTAGTGATTTTGTCTGGCTTCGTCTGTTTTTACTCTCTAGGCGTCGTTTTACGGAGCCGTAAGTTTTACGGGTGGAACGGCGTTTTTTTAATACAATCATGGCGCTTTTAATCAGTTCCTGAAGGCGGTTCAATGCATCTGTTCTATTCTGTTCCTGACTTCGGTATTGCTGAGCTTTGATAATGATCACACCATCGTTATTGATGCGCCGGTCTCTGATATTCAACAGACGTTCTTTGCATTCACTCGGTAGTGATGATGCATGAAT
>JAJFLF010000144.1 GCA_021772845.1 Mariprofundus sp. | reverse complement strand
TTGGTGCCTGGGCACACGAAGGACGAGAAATAAGCAAAGCCTGAACAGGCCTGTTTCATACAGCCAGAGTGATATGAATGGCCCGATTACCGATGCTTTTGACCGGAAGCCGCCATTCACAAATTCGCGATGATCTTATTTTAAGCGATAGCACATGATGAAACGAGCGTGAATGGTTTCGTTTCATTCAGCTGGTGGTTTGGGTAGTGAGGCGCTGGAGTCGAGAGTGACCCGCATCTGCCACTTAGTGCAATCAGTGTACTTCACCGGCAAGTGTATCTGCCACGGTCGCTGTGAATATATCATCGCTCCAATCGGCTGCGCCGACAATGCGGCCAGACTCTATACCTTCCTCATCAAGCAGGATGGTTGCAGGTAGTCCTCGCAGCTCAAAGCGATTGAGATCTCGCATCGAAGCTAGTCGGACTTTCATCGGCAGCTGATGTTTGCTGATGAAATATTTTGTCTGTGCTATTTTTCTATCCAGAGAAACAAGGATAATCTCTACATTCTGTTGTTTCTGCTTCCATTGCACTATTGATGGCAGCTCATCTACACACGGTCCACACCAGGCTGCCCAAAAATGAAGTACAACAGGTTTACCACGCAGGGAGGTAAGTGAATGTATCGTGCCGTCTTCCTCTTCCCACTCTAATTCTCGGACATCGGTATTTTGTGCTGGCAGTAGTGGGGCTGCTTTAGCGGGCGAGGGTGCAAGGAACAGTCCCAACAGCATGAATGCCATGAGTGCTGTTAATGGTTGTTTGCTACGCAGCACTGTTTCTTCATTGGGCTTCATTTAGATGCTCATTTTGATGATTTCGCGGTTAGATATTGCAATAGAACCTCGGTCTCATCATCTGTTAATTGCGGTATATTGCGTGAAACCATGCGCTTCTGCATCGTGGCGAGAACAACCCGCCACTGTTTGGGGGAGAGTGCTCGTAAAGGTGGTGACTGGTGGCATGCACCGGCACAACGGCCCTCGTAGAGATCACTGCCACTTAAACCATCTTTAGTGATTGATAGGTGTGTTGCAGGCTCATCAGCTATCGAAACCGAGGAGAAAGAGAGAAGCAACAGAAACAAAACAGTTCTCATCATGGTAATACTCCATTCAGAGTCTGAGTCAGATTTGCTCCGCCCCGATAATCTTCATTCATCAGCACAGTGCCAGTACCATCAATCACTACGGTTGTACCCATCGAGGCATTAACCAGATTAAAGAGCGTCTGATTGCTGTCAGACAGCACCGTAAATGCTGAGCCACCATAACCATTGGCCAGCTCCGACGCTCTTGTGCCTGCCACGGAGCCGGATACATAATCAACGATAATATAGGCTGTATTTCCACGCGTTGCGAATGAGGGTACAACATTGAATAGCATATGATCCATATGTGAAGTGCATATGGGGCACCACATGGTGAAATAGAGCACGATTGCATTGGCAGGTTGCGCACCACCGGTGAAATGATCAGAGAGCGTAAATGGATTACCAAGGCTGTCAGAGAGTGTGAAATCGATAGCTAGCTGGCTGGGTTGATAACCTGCTGTACCTGGCGTGACCTGTGGGCGCAGATCTGTATTGGAGGGGGACAGGTCACCGTTACCACAAGCGCCTAACAGAAGGAGAGTTGCGGTAGCAAAGATCATGCTTTTAACGGAAGACATGGCTTACTCCCATGGTCAATACATTGGTGGTTGGAAAGTTTCGTCCCCAGCCGCTACGGCGTGGAGCGTAGCTGAACGTTGTTTTTACCACCCAGTCACGATCATCACTTGCCCAGGCAACAGTGCCTGCAAAGGATTGTTTCCTTAAGCCGGATGTTTGATCAATCGCACCGTTTACCTTCCCCTTATTCTCTCTTAAATCAGCATAAGCGATGGTGTAGGTAATCGACTGCATTTTTTCAGTAAAATAGGTGTAACCAAAACTGGTAGTGAAGGTTGATCGATTGCCAAGCTGTTTCTGATAGGGCTGAACATAGTTGCCATATTCACGGTTCACTGGCCTTTCGAAATGTACGCCATAGGTATAACCGAGCGTGAAATTCCACGGATAGATTGTCTTATCAAGCAGAATACTGGCATCGAGGCGATAAAATCCGCGACCAGTAATATCAAAATTATTGCTGACATCATCATAAGGTGAGATGCCGGTTGGTACAGTTAATGTAGAACCCAAATAGATGGCAGGTTTCAAGTCCTCCCAGGATTGAACATCCCAGACACACATAATGTTATCGAAAGCTTCATACCATACAGTGATAGCCGCATCACCGACTCCTTCCGTGTTACTGGTCAGCCCTGTATAGCGATTACTATTATAGACATAGGGTAGCATAGCAGATATCTGCCAGTTATTAGCAATGCGATAAGCTCCACCCAGATTGAGGCGATACTGAGACAGCTCAGAACCTGCCGGATCAGCTGTCCACCGCCCTGTTGTGTCCCAGAACCCATCATATTGCTCTACATTGAATGAGAGATCGACCATAGCTTTGCCAAACTTAGGCAGAATCAGGCTGGAAGCCGAACCTCCACCACAGCAGGAGGCGGATATCGCTAGCGATGGTGTGGCCAAGACAGCTCCCGCAAGGAGAGCTGTTCCAATCCAGTTTTTCAAGATGCGAGGCATTATGGGGCAGTAAAGCTATGTTGAAGAAATCCTGCTGCGGGAGCGAGACTATTAGCGCCCGCACCGATATCGACAGTAAGCTGATAATCAATCGTTGCAGCGGCAGCAGAAGTCAGGCCGGTAAGGCCTGTGATGGAGTACGCGCCACTGCCCATCGCTGTCAGAGGCTGCCATGTTGTGCCACCATCAGTAGAGGCTTGAAGCGTAATTGCTCCAACGGTTAAGGTTGGGCGTGTCATTGAGCCTTGAGGCAATGGGCCATGCAGGGTGCTACCAGCAACAACACCAGGGAAGGTCATCATCATTGGGTGAGCGCCTGCAGGCATAGCACCAGGCACCATGTTGGCCATATTCTGGGTGGCTGCGAACACCGTTAGATCATGGCCGCCAGCTGGATTAGCAGCAATATCTCTCAGCCATACAGCATATGCACGCGGAGCTGTGCCAATCATATTCGTCCAGGTATCAGCCACATTGTTACCGGTTGCTCGAAGCACATCTGCCCCCATCGCCATCATCACGTTCGGGAAGAAAAAGCTGTGCACCTTGGTACCAGCGGCTGCAGCTGTAGCATCGGTCAATTGAACATCGAGTTCCCATTGTCCCATTGGCATATTATTCATGCCAGAGGCCATGCGATAGAAGATGTCGATTGTGTAGATGCCTGTTGCTGCCTGAGCTGGATTGATCATCAGCTGTTCGGTTGGGTGAGCGTGACCGCTATTCATATACATCCATGGCATCACCATCAGACCAGTGACTTTAGGGTTGGTGGTAATATCGACAGGCTGGCCATTGATATCAGTTAAAGTAACCGTGTGTCGTGTTCTGGAAACTTTAAAACCAGCCTGAAATGGAGCTACTGCAGGCACAACATCAACCTTGACGTTGATGACAGTTCCATCGCTAAGTGTGGTCTGCTTTATTGTACCTGCTGCATCGGAAACGATAGGTGGCAAGCCCATAGATGGAGGCGTTACACCTGATGTGTTGGCAGTTGAATTGCCTGCAAACGTAGCCAGAGCCATGCTGATGCGATTCCCCAAAGGTTTGTTCTGATGCAATGTTTGTAAATTTGCACCACCAGTAAAGGTCACAGGGTTGCCGTTCACAAGCCCATCGAGTGTTCCATCAGCCAGATCTGCTGCAAGTTTGGCAGGCAGTTCGGCCATGTCGGTTGCTGTGGTCAGCCCCAGGTCATTGGTCAACTGACTAAAGACTCCAGCACGAAAAGCTGCATCCTGATCATTCTGCGCAGCTCCCGCCGGTATTGCACCATTCGGGGCGAACGGAACTGCGGACAAATCAGGTGTATAGCCAAATGCCGTGTTAAATGCAGCTTGAGCATTCACCAGTGTCATGCCATTGCCAACAAGCCCTGCAATGACGCTCGAGTCTTGAGTAATCGGAGCACTCGCTGCTGTTCCTGCAGTGAAATGAGCCGCTGCTGTTCTTAATAGCAGTGGATTTGTTACTGATAAGTTTACTGTCGAACCTGAAACCTCATCGGTATAGGTGCCAGTGACTATAAATTCGAGTTCTCCAGCCAATGCTGCATTAGGAATGTTTACTATGAATAAACCATTGGTCACAGTACCAGTGGCAACTTGTGTGCCTGCGGCGTTGTTAACAATTACTGTGCCGCTAACTGCACCAGCAACAGCAGCTCCGCTTACAGCCGTGGTTGTGGCTGCAGGGATAGAAGATCCACCGCCACCGCCACAGGCGGAGAGTAACAGGGAGGCTATTCCTGCAATGATTAAGGCGCGAATCGATGGCCGCGACCAGTTTTTGATTTGATTCATTATAAAATCTCCTGAAATTTTGATTGTTCAATTAATACAACACGCCTATTCCTGTAGTATCTTCAAGTGCCAATTGCACGAGCCATTTTGATCACATCTAATTCTGATCGGGCGATGGATTTCAAAGGCTAATGGGTGTTCTGCATGGCTAGGGTCATCTCCTGTATTTGGAGCGAACACTAGAGCTGGATGTATGCTTTCGGCATGCGACAAATTGTCGCATGCCCTTCATGACCTGCTGTTGTAAACTTGCCGAATAAGGTGATGAAATAAGAGGTTGGAGCGTAGATGACGTTGTTTGGAATGAGAGAAGGGGTCGGCATTTTACCGGCCAATATGGGACGCCTGTTATTGATGCGTGTGGTGTTGATTTTGTGTCAGTTGCTGCTGGTGCTCGTTTCTCTGTTTTACGACGGTATTGAATTGGCGCTGCCACCACTGATGACGCTTATTACGCTCTATATTGCCGTGAATGTGGCATCGCTGTTTTTTTTGGTGCGAAACAGAGGGGTGAATGAACGCACCTATTTTTGCCAGTTAATGCTGGATGTGCTGTTTTTGACACTGCTGCTCTACTTTTCGGGGGGCTATACCAATCCGTTAATATCCTTGTACCTGCTGCCATTAATCATTGTCAGCTCTACCCTGGCTCAGCGCCAAGCGATGGGCATGGCGGCGGTTATTCTGGTTTGTTATACGCTATTGGTGTTTTTTTATCGTCCACTGTTTGTGATGGCCGGCACGGCTGGTACATCTGGTTTTCATATGCATTTGTTGGGCATGTGGTTCAGCTTTGTGTTAAGTGTGGGTTTGATCGTCTTTTTTGTCATGCGTATGAGTCAAAGTATTCGCGTGCGTGATTTGCGTCTGACAGAGATGCGGGAAGTGGCCGAACGCGATAGTCATGTCTTGGCTCTGGGAGCGATGGCTGCAGGGGCTGCACATGAGTTGGGCACACCGCTTGCAACGATGGCCGTGGTATCGCATGAGCTGGAGTGTGATTATGCTGATAATAGTGAAATTACGGCGCAAACAACACTGCTCAAAACAGAATTAGCGCGTTGTAAACAGGTGCTGTCACAGCTCTCTGCCAGTGCTGGACAGCTGCGGGCGGAAGGTGGCCGCAGCTTGGCATTTGATGCTTATATGCGTGAAGTAAGTACGCAGTGGCAGATGATGCGACCACGTGCGGAGATGCGATTAAAGCAGGCTACCGATGGGGTGGTTCCGGAGTTGGTGGCTGATATCACCTTGACCCAGGCTCTCTATAACTTACTGAACAATGCAGCAGATGCATCGTCGCAAGCTATGATGCTTGCATTCGGATGGGATGATGAATGTTTGTGGTTGGAAGTTGGGGACCAGGGGCCGGGTTTTCCACAGTATATTCTGGATCATTCCGGTCAGCCGGAAATATCCACCAAAACGACGGGTAGCGGGCTTGGCCTGTTTCTCAGCCACGCAGTTATAGATCGTTTGGGTGGAAAACTGGAGCTCTCTAACCCTGTTGATGGCGGCGCCTGCGCACGCGTGACGCTGCCGAGGCATAAGGAGTGATCTGATGCAGGATCTGTTGCTGGTGGATGATGATCATGTTTTTTGTCAGGTGTTGGCAAAAGCGTTGCAAAAGCGTGGTTTTGATGTGACAACTGCGAACAGTGTGGCACAAGCACAGGGCTTGCTTGAAGAGGGGCTCAGACCTGACTTTGCAGTGGTAGATCTTTCGATGCCAGGTGGTCCATCCGGACTGGTGTTGGTGGAAAGCTTGCATGCCTCCTCTTCAGAGATGTCTATCGTGGTGTTGACCGGTTATGCCAGTGTTGCGACGGCGGTTGAAGCGATCAAGTTAGGGGCAACCCATTATTTGGCCAAACCTGCCAATGCTGATGAAATCGTGAAGGCATTTGGCAAAGAACTGGGAGATGCGGATGCTGGTGTGAGCGATCAACCAGCCTCAGTCAGGCGTTTGGAATGGGAACATATCCAGAAGGTGTTGGCAGATTGCGATGGCAATATTTCGGCCGCAGCGCGTGAGTTAGGTATGCACCGGCGTACCCTGCAACGCAAACTGGCCAAGCGGCCAGTGAAAAGCTAAGGAAGCGCCGATCTGTTCAGGATTTCCGTGCAGACCATGGAGGGCCCGCCAATCAATCACAGCCTCTATTTATTTTTCGATTAGCAGCAGATGTTTGTTGTTATCCGTCGGTTCGTTAGAGAGTACTTTATAACCTTGCTCTTCACACGATGCAGGCACATTTTCCAACGGCTCACCCGCATTGAGCAGTACTTCGAGCTGCTCACCAGCTACCATTTTCGCGAGCTGTAATTTGACCTTCACAAAGGTCATTGGACAGGTTTCGCGGGTAATATCGAGAAAGTGTTTCATAGTGAATCCTTAAATAAAAATAATGTGGGAGTTTTCTGATTCATTGAGGAAGGTGGCAACGCCGACAACACTCTCAACTTCTTCAATCATGTCGCTCTGTTCAACTTCGAGAATTTTCATGGCCATTTCACAAGCAACGATGCGAATGCCTAAGGCATGAGCCGCTTCCACCAGCTCAGGCAGTGTGGCGACATTGTGTTGTTTCATCATCATGGTCATGAGTTTAGAGCTGGCACCGAAGAAATTCAGGCGTGAGAGTGGTAGGTTGTTGATGCCACCCATCAAAAAATTGAATGCTTTGGCCATTAGGCTGTTGCCGGTGGCGACACGTCCTTTTTTCTTTTTCAGCGCATTCAGGCCCCAGAAGGTAAAGAACATGGTGACTTCACGATTGGTGGCAGCAGCACCCGTGGCAACAGTGAATGCAGCAACCATTTTATCGAAGTCGCCGGAAAAACATACGATGGAAATTTTCTTTTTATCAACAGGCAGGTTCATCTCTATTCCTCTAATACGCAGTAGTTAAGTCGGCTAGTTTATCATGAAATTTTATTTTAAATAGATTTAAGCAGAGGGGCTTGAGATATATCATGGCACTGTTGTTGCACCCCTCCGATCTTTTGCACCGAAAGAAGAGATACTCTGAAAAGATAAAAGTGATTTTTGGGCTGTTCAGCTTGATGATGCGGAGCAGCTTACGCGAGCATGGCTATGCTGCTGAGACTTAGCAGCGTGAAAACCATCAAGAAAACCTACTATTTTGCACAGTTAACAATAATCTCTTAAGGGCTTAGTATCGGCCAGCTTAGAGCAAGCCTGCGAATGTATGTATCAAGGCGAAAAAAGGAGCAGATATGCAGCAGCGAATGGCACTTATATTCACCTTGTGTTTTCTCTTCATTCCCCTGAATGCTCATGCGTTCAGCTGGTCTGATCTGTTTGGCGGAGATACAAAAAATCAACGCATTGAATTCAAATGGCAGGACATTGATGGCAAACAGTTTTCCAGCAAACAGTATCAGGGAGAACCTCTTATTTTACATCTATGGGCATCCTTTTGCCCGCCGTGCCGGGAAGAGCTGCCCGGTTTTGCCAATTGGATCAAACAACATCCTGAGGTGAATACCATTCCGGTCTCTCTTGATCGCCATGGCAAAAAAGCATGGGCTTATTTGAAGGAAAGCGGTGTTAATATCCCTGTCTTTTTGACGGATAAAGTAGAAATCAAGAAACTGGGTACTCTGGCTCTGCCTTCTACGATCATTGTTTCTACTGAAGGCGCCATCATTAAGATTTTTAAGGGGTCTCAAGATTGGAGTGATGAACGCTTTACGAAGCAACTCTTAAACGGATCTCCTGTCTCGATTGCCCGGCAAGCTGACGAGGAATATTAACGACTCGTCCAACCTATCTCTTCGACTTTAAAGCCGAAGAGATATCAATCATTCGTTTCTTGATAAGCTTGCTGTTTTTTCTTTTCTACATCGAGAGAATAGAGATATACAATACCATTTTTAATGCCGAATATAAAAACAAAGAACACTAGCGCTAATAAAAAGCCTACCATCGGATGGTTTTGCAGCAGCGTGATGAATGAAACAACATTCACTTAACTCTCCTTTGATACCCCTATTTTAAAATATCGATCACTCTACTGCGATACGTTGTATGGCAAGCCATGCAAGCGCTTAACATTTTAGACTGACGTTCGATGAGCAGGGGCATATCTTTTGCTTTTGCTGCCTGTTCTATTTCAACTGCCAAGGCATGTACTTTGTCATCATTTTTTTTGAAATCAGACATTTCTGTTCGCAATGAAGCCATAATCTGCATGCGCTGACCCAGGGAAGGTTTATCATGGAATGCTATGGAGTGGGCTGCTTTTGCAGCACTATCATAGTCGGCAGTCAGGATAGCATGATCAAGTGTGCCATAATCCTGGCCTAGCTGTTGCATGACTGACTTTAGACTTCCATCCTCAGCGGTAGGTTTGTTTGCACACATGCGATTAAATTTCTTTTTAATTTTTCTAAAGTGCTTTAGGTCACCTTCTGATTTAGCCATTTTCATCGCGGCTTTCATATGTCCACATGGACGGGCAAATGTTTCATCATGAATAT
>JAJFLF010000143.1 GCA_021772845.1 Mariprofundus sp. | reverse complement strand
GCTTTTGGGTGGAGTGATAGGCTCCAAGCAGCAGATGTGGCCCATTATCACACAGGCAATCGACTTTCGATTCATAGAATGAACGGGTTCTGCCACCAGCTTTGGGAGCGGCTTCAAAGATATCTACTGCAATTCCCTGTTCAGCCAGTCGGATGGCTGCTGTCAGGCCGGTTAATCCAGCTCCGATGATAGCAACTCTATGCTCATGTGGATTAGCAGAGCTCACGCTATCGCATTGATGCATATCAGATTCATAAAGCGGGCTAAAATTCCAGCTTGAGTGGAAGATTCTTTTTGCAGGCTTTTATCTCATAACGCCAGCTGCGCCATGCAATCCACATCTTACGCAGTGGCAGGATATGAACAGGTTTGTGCCAGACATCAAAGTTCACATCCTTAAGCTCTTTCATATAGGCGTAATATATGGTGCCCATCACAATCGAGGGGCGCAGGCTTTCGCGATCTTCATCAGGCAGATAGGAGAGTGCCTGCCTGTAGGCTGCTTCTGCTTTGTCGGCATATTCCTGCAACAGCTCTTGCATGGCTTGATTGCATTCACCATCTTTAAAATCCTGATCACTGATACGATAACGAATTCTATCTTCCTGAGGGATATAGATGCGCCCTATACGTACATCTTCAGCCACATCACGCAGGATATTGGTCAGTTGCAGTGCTTCGCCCAAGGAGGTGGCAAAATCACGGGATTTTCGGTTGTTGTAACCAAATATTTCAATGCTTAACAGGCCAACCACGCCAGCTACACGGTAAATATAGAGGGAGAGATCTGATCCCTTTAAGATCGGTTTGCGATTCACATCCATCAGCATGCCATCAAGAATTTCTGCCAATAGCTCTTCATCAATAGCAAAGTGCTGTTTGGTCCATTGCAGCTCTTTGCCAACAGGGTGGCTGGGTTTATCACTAAATGCGCGTGATAACTCTTCACGCCAGAATGCCAGCTTGGGCAGCGCCACTTCCTGCTCTTTAATCTCGTCAGCAATGTCATCCACTTCACGGCAAAAGGCGTAGAGGGCCATCATGGCACGGCGTTGATCTTCAGGCAGAAAGAGAAATGCATAGAAAAAAGAGGAGCCGGAACCTCGGGTTTTATCACGACAATACTTCTCTGGATTCATATCTGCTGCTCTCTATTTTTCATAAGGACCTGGGCGGAAATAGTGTGTCTTTTAATATTGGCAGGGCGAGCACTTTCCAGTCGGATTTACTTACCGTTACACGTTCATGCAGAGGATCATCCAGTTGTTCAATCCTGTTTAACATCAGGCGACCACCGTGGATGGTTGCTGCAATTTGCAGACGCAGACGAAATGGAATCATCGCCAGTAGAGGTTGGCCTGCTTCAAGCATATCACGGGTTTCACTGATGGCTTTCAATAGCGCCGGCCGTAAAGTGTTGGAATCAATATCTGCATCAAGCAGTTGTTGGCCTGTTAGTCCAAACCCTGCTAACCACTCTTCTGGCAGATAGCAGCGCCCGTTGGGCAGATCGATACTCAGGTCCTGCCAAAAATTGATCAATTGCAGCGCTGAACAGATTTTGTCCGAGCATAACATGGCATTGGTTTCATGGATGCCGTGCAGTTGTAACATCAAACGCCCAACCGGGTTGGCAGAGTGTTTACAATAAAACAGTAACTCATCGAGTGTTGCATAGGCATGAATGCTGACATCCATACGAAAGGCGATGAGCAGGTTATTTAACTCTTCAATATCCAGATTGTGTTTGTTGATGCTATCGCTCAAAGCCTGAAAAATGGGGTGATCAATCTGTTCATCATGTTCACAGCGTTCCAACAGGGTTTCCCAGGCATCAAGTTGTTTGATCCTGATTTCAGCCGGCGCATCACCCTCATCAGCCAGATCATCGGCATGGCGGGCATAGGCATAAATAGCCGCAACGGCTGGGCGCAAATCAGCACGCAGCAGTTTAGAAGCTGTAGGGAAATTCTCGTAGTGGTTTCGTGCGATATCGAGGCAATGTTGATAAGCTTGCGCTAGTTGCATTGGCTGTTTGTTTGAGGCCGACATAGCGGCATGGTGGCAATGCCGTAGAGATAGCGCAAGCGCATAAAACCAATCGAGTGGGGAGTTACTACCGTGACCGACATGAAACAGCCAGAAAGCCAGCGGTTTGAAAGGAAACGGTTTGAAAACAAAGAAACCGATGGCAAACGCGTAGCAGTGATTGGTGGTGGTGTGATTGGTTGTCTGACCGCACTCTACTTGCATGAGCTTGGTGCCAACCCGATCGTGCTGGAAAAGGGGGTCGCTGGTCAGCAATCCTCATGGGCCGGAGCCGGTATTCTCTGTCCGATTCATCCATGGTTATATCCTGATAGTTTTACCCATCTGATTGATGCCAGTCTGGCTCTGTATCCTGCCATGAATGAGATGCTGCTGGAGAAAACCGGTATGTCGATGCAGTGGCATAAAAGTGGACTGTTGATTCCGCTGTTTGAAGATGACCGCATTCATCACAGTGATGATGCGCTGGCCTGGTCGAAGCGTTTTGGCTGGCATGTCGAACAGCTTGATAGTGCGCAAACGCAAGCGCATGAAAATAGCATCTCAGAACAGGTGAGCGGTTCTCTGCTGTGGCCGGAAGTGGGGCAGGTACGCAATCCTCGTCTGCTGGCTGCGGTCAAAAAAGCGCTGGAACTGGTCAATGTGCCCATTCGTCAGCATGCCGAAGTGGTTGGCCTGGGTGAAAATGAGCAGGGCGATATTAATGCGGTTATGCTTGCCGGTGGTGAGAAGATTGAAACCGACGCCGTATTACTGGCAGCTGGCAGCTGGAGTGGTGAACTGGCCAAACAGATTGGCCTGGAACTGCCAGTAGAGCCGGTGAAAGGACAGATTGTACTGCTGAAAGATGAACCGGGCATAATAAACCATATTATCAAACATGATGATGTATATATGGTGCCACGCTCCGATGGTCATATTCTGGTTGGCGCCAGCATGGAACGGGTTGGTTTCAGACAAGGCACAACGGATACCGTGATCGATTCTCTATTGGATGCAACTTACCGCATTGCTCCGGGCCTTAAATCTGCCGAGATCATCAACCAATGGATGGGTTTCCGTCCGGGCAGTCCTGATGGCATGCCATATTTGGGCCCTGTAGAAGGGCGCAAAGGGCTTTGGGTGGCCAGTGGTCACTATCGCAATGGCGTAGCGCTGGCGCCGGGCACGGCCGATCTGATGAGTCGCATGATTATGGGTGAAACACCAGCGATGGATCTCTCTGATTTCCGCGTGGAGCGGCCTGTTGTTGAACGAAGCAGGGTTGGTTTTCCTAAAACGGCCTAATCAAATGCATGCCTGATATTTAAGGCAAAAGCAGAGAGCTTTTCTTCTCGCTGTTCCTTTAATGATGAATATACCGTGTCTAGAATAAAAACGGCACGAATATTGCTGCAATATTTATTTGGAATAAGGCAGGAGCATGTGATTTGATGAAGATATGTCAGCGCAAAGGATTTGCTGCAATAAAAGAGCTGTTTATCGTACTCTTAATGGTTTTTATTTTGCCCAATATCTGTTGGGCTAACCATGAACTGCATGAGTCATATGTGGGCAAAACCATCACAATGGGCAGTGAACTGGATTATCCGCCCTATGCTGCGGTAGATGAAAATGGCAACGCCGATGGTTATTCAGTTGATCTGATGAAAGCAGTAGCCAAACAGGTTGGCATCAAGCTGAGATTCGAAGTAGGGCCATGGAGTGAGGTGAAAGCCAGATTGGAGCGCGGCGAGATCGATGCGCTGCCACTGGTGGCGTATTCTAAGGAACGTGAAAAACATTTCGACTTCTCCCATCCGCATATTATTTCCCATGCCGTAGCTTTTGTTCGAAAAGGACAATCAGCGATCAAATCCATTGCCGATCTTCAAGGTAAAGAGGTGGTTGTGATGCGTTCGGATTCGACGCATGAATATGTACTCTTTAGCAATATCACCGATAAAATCATCTTAACCGATACCGTGGGTGATTCATTTAAGCTGCTCGCTTCAGGCAAACATGATTTTGTGATTGCTCCAAAACTGTCCGGCCTTCTACTGCTGCGAGATTTGGGTATAAACAATATCATACCGTTTGGCGAGCCGCTTGAGGCATATGGTAAGGGATATTCATTTGCCGTGCATGAGGGCAATAGCTCGCTTTTGAAGGCGTTGGACAGAGGTTTGGTGCTGGTCAAAGCCAGTGGCGAATATGATCAGATTTATGATAAATGGTTTGGAGATGTTGACCCCAGAGATAGTGAGCATAAAAATCTGATCCGAAACGTGATCGCAGCGGCTCTATTGGTGGCTCTGTTGCTTTTACTGGCTTTCATATGGAATTTGATGCTGCGGCGTAAAGTGAATCAAAAAACAAAAGAGTTAAAAGCCAGTGAAATACGTTTTGCAGCCACCTTTGCCGAAACAGCGATAGGGCTGGCGCATGTGGCACCGGATGGCAACTGGTTGCGCGTGAATAAGGTGCTGTGCGAGATCGTCGGTTACAGTGAAAAGGAGCTGTTAGAGTTGACGTTTCAGGATATCACTCACCCTGATGACCTCAACACAGACCTGCATTTTGTAAAGCAGATGTTAACGGGTGAAATTGATCACTATGCGTTGGAAAAACGCTATATCCGTAAGGATGGTTCGACAGTCTGGATTAATCTGACCGTTACATTGATATTGAAAGAAAACGGAGAACCGGATTATTTTATTTCTGCCATTGAAGATATCAGTGAGCGAAAACAACTGGATCGGGAAATGGAGCAAGAGCGCAACCTGGCTCAGAAATATCTGGATGTGGCTGGCGTGATGATGGTTGCTATTGATCCAGAGGGAGACATTACGCTGATTAACGGACGGGGTCTGGAGATACTGGGTTATGAAGAGGGTGAATTGCTTCATAAGAACTGGTTTGATACCTGTTTGCCGGCTGAGAATAGAGAAGAGGTTAAGGCTGTATTTAACCAGCTTATGCACGGAGAGAAGGAGTTTTTGAAATTCTATGAGAATCCGGTTTCAACCAAGTCAGGTGAACAACGTATTGTCGCATTTCATAATGCCCTGTTAACGGATGATCAAGGCAATATAACCGGGCTGATATCTTCTGGTGAAGATGTTACAGAAAGTAAGCTTGCGGCAGAGAAGCTGCTCAAACTATCACAAGCTGTTGAGCAATCCGGCGAAGCTGTAGTGATCACCGATGTGGATGGCAAGATAGAATATATTAACTCTGCTTTCACCCGTATCACGGGTTATGAACTGGAAGATGCCATTGGAAAGAATCCACGTATTCTGAAAAGTGGTGATCAAGGTCCTGAGTTTTATAAGGCCATGTGGGATAGACTCACCAGCGGTAAGGTTTGGCAGGGGCGTGTGATCGATAAACGCAAGGATGGCAGTATCTATCCGGCTATGGTGACGATATCACCACTAAAAAATGATGCGGGCACGATCACCCATTATGTAGGGGTGCAGCAGAGTCTGAAGAAATACGAAGAGCTTGAGTTGCAATTTCATCAATCACAGAAGATGTAGGCAATTGGTACACTGGTTGGCGGCATCGCGCATGATTTCAATAATACACTGGCAGGCATCACCAGTAATCTCTATCTGGTTAAACAGCATGCTTCGGAAGAAAAAGATATTGAACGGTTGGAAAATGCTGAAAAATTATCCTTTTCTGCCGCGTCAACGATTCAACAACTGCTCTCCTTTTCACGCAAAGGGACTGTGAATATGGGCGTGATATCCATTGCCGCGTTTCTCAAAGAAGTCATTAAAATGCATCGTGTATCTATTCCTGAAAACATCGAACTGCAGCTTGACGTTCGGGATGAGGATTTGAAAATCAAAGGTGATGTAAATCAGTTGCAGCAGGTCATTATGAACCTGATGAACAATGCGCGTGATGCGGTTGAAGGTGCCCAGAGCCCTGAAATTAAAATCTCCATGCATGCAGCGCTTGTTACAGCTAAAGAGGAGCGTACATTTCCAAAGTTGAAAGGCAGGAAATTGATTCAAATCACTGTTAGCGATAATGGTTCAGGCATCAAACAAAATCACCTGAAAAAAGTCTTTGAACCGTTCTTTACGACAAAACCTGAAGGCAAAGGTACAGGTCTCGGCCTGGCAATGGCGTATGGGGCAGTGAAAACGCATGGTGGTTGGATATTTGTAGCCCCTGCGGCTAATGGTATCGGTACAACAGTGAGTATTTATCTGCCCATGGTGGAAGAGTCCGTAGATCACAGTCATCAAAAGTGGGATGACAGGGTAGTAGAGGGTGAAGGTGAAACCATACTGCTGGTTGATGATAATCAGATGGTGCTGGAAGTCAGCCAGGAACTGCTGGAAGGATTGAACTATCAGGTGATTACAGCCAGAGATGGCCTTGAAGCTGTCGAGATATTCAGTGCCAGAGGCTCAGAAATAGATATGTTGCTGCTGGATGTGGTCATGCCAAGATTGGGTGGCATGGAAGCACTAAAACAGATTCGTCAGATCAATCCGAATGTGAAAGCACTGTTTGCAACGGGTTATAATAAAGCTACCGCGGTAAGTGCCTGTAATGAATTTCAGTCAGAACGCATCATTTCAAAACCGTTTGCTATTTCAGAGCTGAGTCAGGAAATTAGAAATCAATTAAGCAGCTAAAAACATCCCTATATTCAAACCATTAGAGTGCATTGATAAGGTAATTCCTCTCTCTGTTTGGGCAGGATATGGCAGCTTTAATCAACGATTATTCGCCCTGAAAAATATAACCACCACCAGAAGAGCACTCCACTTTCGCCAGCTCAGGATCATCGGCATGATCAATAATAAGACCTTGCATGCTGGGCAGTGTTTCCAGTTTCACCTCTTTAAATCGCAAGGCGATGCCGCCTGGCATAGACCTCACCACCACGGCCTCAGCAATAATAGGCAGTTCGTGTTTGAAGTGACCAAATAAAATAGTGAGCTGACATTCGGTGCCGGCTTCCAGGCTCCTGTCACTGTTCAGAAAGATGCCACTCATACTCAAATCAACCACCTCCACCCCGAAGGCTTCTCCAATCGCTGGTGTGAGTGTTGCAGCAACCGCCACTTTAGAGCGGCTATATTGACGTTGATTATGGTATGATTTCATAAGATCACCTTCGGATAGATGTTTCAAGTATACTGATAGATACGCTCACAAGCACTAATCATTTGAAGGCAAGCTCGGTGCCATTCTATGATGATAATCCCTTTTCTCCCGATCAGTAGATGATTGCATATAAAAACTGTTTTGCGTTATAAAGTGTAGAAGAAGAAGGAGGTTCACAATGCTACCATCATGCACATTCAAGCTTCGATTATCTTCGGGGCTATATAGAGCCAGTATTAAAGCTGCTCTGCAGATCTGGCTCGTTATGATGACATTTAGCCTGGGTGTTGTTTGCTTGAGCTGATATTTTCAGAAGACTATTGAAGAAAAGTACGTTTTGTTAAGCCCTGCTCAATAAATCCTGAATGGCATGGCTAAGATCAGGCACACTAAATGGCTTAGAGAGCACTACAACAGTCTGCATATTCAACTGATCAGGATCGATCTCATGTTCGCCGTAGCCAGTCAGGAAAATAAGAGGGATATCAGGTCTCTGTTTACGGATCAGATTTGCTGCACCCACACCACCAAGCTTGGGCATCACAACATCAAGAATCACCAGTGAGAATGTATCCGGGTTTTTCAAAAATAGTGCTACAGCCTGCTCGCCATCTCCAGCTTGAACCGTTGAATAGTTTAGAGATGCTAATATTTCAGATGTGATTTCACGGATACTCTCATCATCATCAACATGTAATATTTTTTCGTGCAGGCCAGTAACGACCTCTATAGCTACCATTTCAGCCTCTTCCTGTTTCTCGATCAGCGGCAGGTAAATATCGAAGCTGGTGGCGCCGGGAGCGCTGTCGACCTCAATGACACCATCATGCTGCCCAATTGCTCCGTAAATCATCGAGAGGCCAAGGCCTGTACCTTGACCGGCTTTTTTGGTGGTAAAGAAGGGTTCAAATATTCTTGCGATATCATCTTTTGCAATGCCACAACCGTTATCGCGCACCTGCAGATGTGCAAAGTGTGTGCTGTTAATATGCGGGTGTTTCATTCTGAAACTGGCATCTGCTGTAAACGGTATTACTGCAACGGTAACCCTGCCTCTTTTGCCACAGGCATCATGCGCATTCTTCAATAGATTCATGAGAATCTGCTGAAGCTGGGTTGCATCACCCTGTACCATCAGTTGTTGTGGGCAGAATTCTCCGTGCAGAGAGGTGCTCTCGGGAATGGCGATGCTGGCAATCTTGTAAGACTCCTTGAGTAGAATGGAGAGATTAACCGGTTTCATGACAGCGTTATCTTTGTGGGAAAAGGTGAGTAGCTGTTTGATCATCTGTGCCGCTTTTTGTGAAAGATCCTCAGCAGTAGCAAGTTGCTTGCAGCCTTTAGGATCGGAGACCAATCTGCTTTTGAGAAGATAGAGATTGCCCAGGATACCCGCCAGCATATTGTTAAATTCATGCGCAATGCCGCTGGTCAGCGTACCGACAGCCTCCATCTTCTGGGATTGGCGCATCTGCTTCTCCATTTTCTCCTGTTCGGAGATATCCTGAGAGATGCAGACGTAACTGGTGATCTCTTTGCTTGAGCCATGAAATACGGGTGAGATGGAGGTGAGGGCGGGAAACAGGCTGCCATCCTGTCGTTTGTTGATGATGCGCCCCTCCCAGCTTTTGCCCTGTGAAATGGTCTCCCACATCTTTTTGAAGAAGGCATCTTCGTGGTATTCGCTGCGCAGAATCGATGGTTTTTTACCCAGCGCATTCTGTTTTGCAATGCCTGTAATGCGTTCAAATGCATCGTTTATATATTCGATTGTTCCATCGGGGGTGGTAACCATCAGGATCTCGGATGCCTGCTCTACGGCTGTATTCAACTTTAACAGTTCGCTGTTGCGCTCGGCCACCATCTCCTCGAGTTCATGCTGGATCTGTTGCCTGAGCATATCAGCCTGTTTGCGTTCGCTAATGTCGCGGGCAGTAATCGAGAGAAATGCATCATGTTCCAGATCCAGAGCACTTGCCGTCACCTCAAGTGGAACAATTTCACCATCTTTTCTGAGACCATCATATTCGTGGATACGGTGGTCTGTATTTGCGCTGAACTTTTCGATTTGCAGAGATGGGATAAGCTGCTTGATATTCAGTCCGTTCAGCTCCTGCTCGGATCTGTCGAAAAGCGCGCAGGCTGTCGGATTGGCTTCACTGACCTCACCATTGTTGGCAATAATGAGGATAGCATCGAAGGCGTGCTGAATCAGGGCGTGGTAGCGGCCTCTGCTGGCCTGGAGTTCACGCTGCGCATCATTGAACTGCTGGCGAATGCGGGCCGATTGCCGCATGGCCTGCTCAAGCAGTTTAACCCGCTGTTCAAGTGCCTGGTTTTTTTTCTCCAGTTCTGAACTCACAGTTTTTATCCAAGCTCAGGATAAGCGATATCGGTTCCACAGCGCAGCTCTCTGAGATAATCGAGTGCTGCCGGCACATCTTTTCGGGCAATGATTGAACCATGCTGCGGCAGAATGGCATCGATCTGAAGATGGGCAACTTTATTGACGAATCCTCTGGCAGCCACATTCGATGCCATATAGTCGATATGGAACAGATCCATGTTGAGCGCATGCATGTCGAAATCCTGCGTGACAAGTTCCCAATCCGTGGTCAAAGCAGCCCAGATATCACCGGATAGCAGGGCGCGTGCACTTTCATCATAAGTGACAAAAGCCGCAGGTGAGTGCAGGAATGGTGCAGAAATGAAGCTTAGAGCACGTCCCGACGGCAGCTCGTAACGGGGACTCTCTTCGATATCGTAGGTGATGAAGTTTTTCTCTCCATAGTGGGGCAGTAGTACCACGGTGCGCGGTGAGGTAAATACGGTGGATTTCGGATTGAGTGCAAGCCAGTCCACCATGGAGGCAGCCACATCGGGATCCTGATGACAAAGAATCATGCCGGTAACCGATTCAGGTGTCAGAATCTGGGCAACGCGTTTTTTCACCTGTTCAAAAAAGCTTCGGGAACCGGGGTCGACAATAATCGCTTCGTCGCCATCGACAATGAGATAAGCATTACATCGGAATGCAGTCTCATCGGTAATACCAAGCCAGTAGAGGGTGTGTCCGTCCTCTTGGAAAAGGATGGTGGGTTCTTTCATATTGATTTGGATGTCGCTGAACTGTTCTTTCGCCACGATTTCCCTCTCTTTGATATTTCTAATTATCTCTTGTAGTACCAAGAACCGTGCCAACTCATGCTATCTCTTGTCTTTGGCACCCAATGAATTTCCGGCAGAGGAGGGATGGCTGATTTCATGCTCAAACACGCAATGAGAAACGCTTTCCTGAATTCGATTGCAGTAGTTTACGGCATTGCAATCAGCACTGAACAGGGTGCGAAACGAACGATGCGTTCTGCAGTTGAACCAATCAACATGTGTTCAAGCATGCCCTGATGGCCATGGCGGCCAGTGATAATCAAATTGGCAGAGAGTTCGCTGGCACAATCACAGATACTTTTCGCCGGATCTCCCTGTGCGACTGTAGTGTGTGTCGTAATAACCTGATCGACACTTCTCGCCTGATCAGCAATACGCTTGATTGCACTCTCATGCTGCAGTTTCTGCATCTCATCTACCTGGAACGTAGAAATCAGATCAGCATCAAAATCAGTGTATGAGGTAATGACATGCAGCAGATGAATTTCCGCATTGAACTGTGGCGCCAATATGCATGCATGTTTGAGTGCTTCATTAGAGTGATCCGAGAAATCGGTTGGTACTAAAATAATCCCATTATTGATCATGATTAACTCCTGCGTCATCTGGATTTATCACTTGCTCTGTTGATTATTATACGCGCAGTTACGCTCTTTTGAAATTAAAATTATTAGGTGAAGGGCGAAGCAGGGTGAAAAGGGGATAGTGGTTCCTGAAACCGCTCCCGCTGCGCGATAGGCCTGTAGTTCAGTTCGCCTGAAAGTCTTATCTTGAGAGCTGCTTTGCGTGCTCTGTTCTTCTTTGTCGGCCAAAGAAGAACCAAGAAAGGCCGCCCGGACTATCTGTCAAATTCCTCACAAAAACTGTCCAGATGGGCACCAGCTAGCTCGGCTGCGCCTCGGAGATCTGCTGCTTTTTCCATCTGGCCAATCTTTGATTGGGACAGCTAGAAACGGGGATAACTAACCAACACACAAAGTACCGAATCACCATTCTGCAGGATAGCAGAATGGGACTGACTTTAGGCAGCCCGAACGGGTGAGCTACATGGATGATGAATACTTATGAGATAGCAGTCTCTCAGACCGGTGATGTCTGATGACGGTGTTTGACCAGCTTAAGCCGTTGTTTTCTGTAGATGATGGCCCAAACCGGATGGCTTTTTTGTTCAATCGGCGTATAATCATAAAGATGCTAGATCAGGACAAAGAGCTGATAGAGCGAGGAGGTGCGAGATGCCAACTACCTTTCATGATCACAATAGTGACGAACATCCAGCATTTAACTTCATCCCTGAGCAGCACCGCTATAGTGTTAAGTTTGCACTACTGGTGTTGGTTGGAGTAGTAGCGCTGGGTTTCTTGGTCATAATAATCTAAGGCGTTAATCGAATTATTTATCTTGGTTATTGTAAAGAACAGGTGCGGCTATTCAACGTATGGGACTGAGTTCAGGGCTTAATCTACGATAATATCACCGTCTAAATCGTTATTTCTGTTGTACTGAAGAAAACCTCTGTTTAATCATTCAGTTTGATGATGAATATCTCTATTTTTCACTGTATGATATTGTGTTCTACTACGGTGTGTTTCTTTCTGCTATAATCGTAGGCGAGAGGGGTGATGGCATGAGTGAATATCTGCAACGCATGGCACGTTATAACCAATGGATGAATGACAAACTGTTTGCCAAGGTGGCCGAGCTGCCAAAAGAGGCGATCAGCGAAGATAGAGACGCATACTTCGGTTCGATACTCGGCACGCTCAACCATATCATGGTGGCTGATCTGTTCTGGTTACACCGCTTCGCCACCAACAGCAGTTGCCGTGAAGCTTTAGCGCATCCACTCACCGAATTCCCAACCCCTGCATCATCGCGTGATATTCTCTTTGATGATTTTGCTGAGTTAACTGATACCCGCCGTGCACTCGATGGCCTGATTCTCGAATTTGCTGAAACATGGACACCTGAGCTCTTGGCCCAGCCGATTCACTACCGCAACATGGCCAGAGAAGAGCACGTTCGTCCGCTTGAATCTCTGTTGCAGCATTTCTTCAATCACCAGACCCATCACCGTGGACAGACCACACACATGCTCTTCCACGCGGGTATCGATCCCGGAGTCACCGATCTGCTGGTCATGATGATGGAGGAGAGTTAAATAATCTGTCCCTTGGGCCACTGCATATGCCACTGAGCTTCGATTATCTGATTATTCAAGCTTAAAACCTGAAATGACTGAAAAAAGATGCGTTTTATCATCAATATTGATGATGAAGGCGTATTTTATTCGCTGTATGATCTCGTGTTCTGTTTCGGTGTGTGTGTCGCAGATACTTTTTTGAGAACTCCTATGTAGCCGTCCAGGTCTTAAATGTTGAATGTATGGGCTGTTCAAAGGCTGGAGTAAGTGGGAAGCAGAAGGGGCTAAAAGA
>JAJFLF010000142.1 GCA_021772845.1 Mariprofundus sp. | reverse complement strand
CCAGGCGCCATATCCAGGAATAGTGACACCATGTTCATTAAATTGTCCCTGTGAAGCACCTGTATGGCAAGCAATACAATTGGCAGCAGAGCCAACCTTGGCATTATCACGAATCAGTCGCTGAGGTATTTCATCATGTTTGCGAAGGATATAGGGCAAGGCGGATATACTTAACGGCGTTTCATTTGCCCTGATGGAGCGCAGAATTTTACGGCTTTTACGATTGGGTCTGTTGTTGGCAGATTCAGAGACTAAATATGCAGTGATCAGATCATTATCCTTCTGAGCCAGTTCGGCATTTTCTCCAAAATGGTCATCCAGGTTCAACATCATCTTTGTCCACGAACGGGCAGGCAACCAACCAGGCTGATAAGCAAAGTGGCATGCACTGCATTCTGTTGCATACAGGCTATTGTTCACTGCTGGCACGGTGGATGTGCGTTTAAATGTACCGCCCCAATGGCTATTGCTATCACTTTTACTATCTTTGTCAGCCAAAGCGATGTTTGAAATGGATAAGCTGACACTTGCTGCCATTACGATGGCACCGATTAATATTTGTTTATTCATTTTGGACTCCTCTTTTTGTGATATAAGAACGTTTTATTGACTCTGAAAGTAGGCCAGAAAATCACCTTTCTCTTGTGGGGTGCAGGTACGATTCATTGTCCATTTGCAGTTGCGTAAGAACCATTTCTCGATGTTGGCAGCATCATTGAAACGACCTCTGTTGCCTGAGACCGCCATCGCAGCAATCACTTTGCCCGTTCTGATATGGGATCCGGCTTCTGTGAGTATGGTGCTATGGCAACTGGCGCAATTCACTGCTTGCCCCGTTTTCTTTTGGGTAAATGTCTGTGTCCACATAGATGCTCCGCGTGAGGCAGAAAATGTGCTCGCTCCCTCAAGGCCATAGCCATCCTGCAGAGATGTGATGACGGCTTCAGACGCCTGAGCAGACCAACTGAACATGCATATCATGATGATGGTAAGTTTTTTCATTCGGACTCCTTTTTGTTCGGGGTAAATGTTTTGAGAATGGTGTGTTTGCTGTGTGATATATGATCTATTAACAGGGTCGTGATATGGTATAAATCAAAGATCATGCGTTTTGCCCTCCACTTTTTTGTAGCCGCTAATCATGGCTGCAATAAGGTCTTGTTTTTGTAACAGGCTCTCGATAAACACGCCTGCGATATGGAACAGCACAGAGAGCATTAAGATATCGGCGAGCACGCTGTGCAGCTGTTCTAAGACAATGATCGTATCCAAATGCATATGTTCGAATGGAGTGGTGAAGGGTATGGCGTTGCTTTCCAGGCTATAGAGTATGATGCCGCTTACAGACATGAGCAGTAGCCCAGCGAGTAGAAAAAAGATCATCAAACTACCTGCCGGTGTGTGGCCAAGATGATGGGATGCTCGCCAAAAGATCAGGCTGCGCAGATGGTGCATGATCTGTTTTATAGAAAATATGAAGTCAGAAAATCTGGCATGTTCAGTGCCGAACAAACCCCAGTACAGTCTGAATATGATCAAACCAAACAGAATGCTTCCGACCAATAGATGTAATTGCAGCATGGTATCTTCCATGATGTATGCGATCAGAAAGCAGAGTGCGAGTGCAACGTGAAAGAATCGCAGCAAAGGGTCCCAGACCTGAATGAGTGTTGTTGGCTTCATGTGGCGAACTGTAAGAACTAAAACTGAAACGAAGCTGAATGGTTGTAGCACCTTAAATTACGATTGTACTTATATGCCGATCAGGAGATATGTTTCCGGTATTGATTCAGGTGATAAAAGCCATAGATTGAATGGATGGCAAAAATAACCATCGCATCTACTCATCATTTAAGCGAACTGATGTCAGATCAGGTTGCACTCTGTTTGTTGAGAGAGACGCATTTCAGGGTGTTTGAATGCGATAATTCATTGTATGAAATTGATGGTTTACTTAAAAAGAAACGTGTTGATGTGTTGATTGTAACCGTTAAAAGCGCCACGCATCTACAGCATATGAGAAATATCATTCACCACTATCCAAAGCTTAAAATCGTGATTACCGGGATAAATAATCGCGATGTCATTTTCGAATATATTCAGCTTGGTGTAAAAGGCCATTTTGCGGATGATATGTCTGAGGAACTGTTGAAACGGGCCATCAAGGTGTTGCATCAGGGTGAAGTGTGGTTTGATCGAGAACTCTCAGCCAAAGTGCTGGCGATGTTTATCGGGCAAAGTGCCGCTGCCGATTACAGTGCAAGTCATCCCCTGTTGTCAGATAGAGAAATGGAAGTGATGGAATGTGTGTCGCGCGGTATGAAAAATAGGGCCATTTCAGAGGCGCTCTTTATCACCGAAAGTACGGTGAAAACCCATCTGTATAAAATTTATGACAAACTTGGTGTGAAGGATCGCATGTCAGCCGTGCTGAAAATGAAAGCATGGTAGGGCGTAATGAAAAGTCCATCAGTGCATGGTCAGTGAAAGGAGTGGTGGTCTTATCATGAAGATATTTGTACAGGTCACAGAGAGTGAGCTTGCAACGTCGTTACAAGCACTTGGTCATGATGTTGAATATTATGCTGAAAACATCAGGTATAGAGATTTGGAAGAGAAACTGAATCAGGATGATATTGTCTTCTGGGATCAAATTCCTCCACATGGCTTTTATGGTTCGAAAGCACATGTGATACTGATGACAGCGACCTCAACAGATGCTGAAGAATATGCAGCAGCCAAAGCAGGTGCACTTGCGTATATCCCTGATAATTTACCTGAACATGTGATTGGACATGTGATTAAGAGCGTTTCAAAAGGTGAAACGTGGATTACACGCCATACGATAGCCAGGATGTTTGATGAATATGTAAAATCTATGGATAACAAGGGGTCTTAATAGATCCTTTTAATAGAATTTATCGATTATTTGGCCGATCTTATTTAGCAGAGAGGGCCAAAGCTGTGAAAGCAGCAATACCGGAATGCAGTGAGGATTCATCAATATCAAAATTAGGATGATGTAAGGGGTAGCGGGTTTCAGGGCTGCTACCTGTGCCGAGGCGGAACAGGCAGCCGGGAATCTCGCGCATGAATTCGGCGAAATCTTCGCCACCCATGGATGCTTCATGAATATCAATGCATTTTATGTCAGGGGTAAGTGTTTTAAAAACATCAGCTGCATGGTTTAATAAATCATCACTATTTTTGAGCACCGGTGTGGCCTGTTTGAGCACGAACTTGCTGGTGGCGCCCCATGTTTCAGCTGTTTGGCGAATGATGTGATCCATGCAGGTACGGATTTCTTCATGCACTTCCGGATGCAGACTGCGGAAAGTGCCGGAAAAAGTGATACGATCAGGGATAACATTACCGGCATGACCACCATGGATTTGACCAATAGTGAGTACGGCCTGATGTAGGGGATTGACGCGTCGGCTAACAATATGGTGCAGTGCCTGAATCACATGACTGGCAACCAGCACCACATCAATACATTCATGCGGACGGGCAGCGTGACCACCCCGGCCATGAATTTCAACTTCAAACATATCGGCAGCGGCACACATGGGACCTTCTCTTAAACCAATCGATCCGGCAGGCAGATAGGGGTAGACATGCAGGGCATAAACTTGGCTCGGTTGAATGGTTTTGAAAACGCCATCGTTAAGCATGGCGGCGGCTCCCTGACAGGTCTCTTCTGCCGGTTGAAATATAAAGGCAATATTACAGTTCAAAGCCTGTTTTAACTGGCTAAGCAGACAAGCAGTACCAAGCAGGATGGCGGTGTGGGCATCATGCCCGCAGCTATGCGATATATTAGCGATAGAAGAGGAGTAGGGCCGGGTTTTGCCATCGTGAATGGGTAGGGCATCCATATCACCACGAAAAGCGATCCACGGTTTATTCTCATCGATATGCAGGCAGGCCAAGACCCCGTGGCCGCCGATATTTTCGCGAACCTCTAAACCTGCATCCAGACAGACCTTGGCTGCCAATGCGGCTGTCTCTTTTTCATGGCCTGAAAGTTCAGGCTGTTGATGTATGAAACGGCGAAGGCGAATGATTTCAGGAAGCAGTGTATCAACAGCACTCTCCAACTGTCTGGCATTCACACTATTATTGCTGGCATCGATGTTTAATGCGGCATTGTTTAAGTTGATTGTTTTGAAACTCATAACATCCATCCGTCCTGTTCACGCATTGCTTCTACCATTGCGGGAAAATCTGCTGTTGTTTCATATAAGTGCCGCTGCATTTCTGCGCCACCACCATGTTTGCGCCAGTATGGAATGCGCTCCAGGACAATATTCAATTCAGAGCTGTCCGCCCCTAGTGTGGCCAGTTTGTCGAGCCGTTGTTCTAACCAGTCAAGCAGTGGCATAAGCTCTTCAGACACCGGATCAATCATGGTTGCCTGCATGCCATAACGGCAGGCTCGCCAACGGTTTTCACGGATAAGTGAGGGGTGGACGCGCGGTGTTTGTTGTTGATCAATGTCGGTTGCTGCAGCAATAGCCTCAGCGCGCACATAAGCGATGTAAGCCGCAGTGTCGTCAAAGTTGCCGGGCATATCACCAATACGGATTTCCAGGGTTCCAAAGACGGGGTGGGGGCGCATCTCCCACCAGATATCACGTACAGAATCGATACTTCCCGTGGCTTTGAGGCGGGAAGCACAATGTTCAAAGTCTTGCCAATCCTGAAAATAGAATGGCATCCCCCCCTGACTTAATCCTTCAAATATTTTGATACGACTGGATGCTAAACCGGTCTTTTCCCCATGCCAGTAAGGAGAGTTGGCTGAGATAGCCAGAAACATGGGCATAATGGGTAAGAGCTGGTTCATCGCATGGATGCAGGTATCGCCATCGGGCATGCCAATATGGGTATGGATACCACAGATGTTAAAGCGGCGAGCCACCCAGCGCAGGCGTTTGAGCAGTTGTGCATAACGTGGATCATCGCTAATGCGCTGATCACGCCAGTGTGAGACAGGATGTGTGCTGGTACTGAGCAGAGCGGTGTTCTGATCTTGCAGTACATCATGAATTTGACGATACAGGTCCAGTAGCTGCTGCATGGCAGCAGGCGTGTTGTGATGGATGTCGGTGTTGATCTCGATAATGGAACTGAACAGTTCAGGTTTAATGCGTGCTGTTGGTTTAATTTTTGATAAGATATCCGGTGCAGCAGGGATCTGCTGGCCGGAGTCAGTATCAATCGTCATCCACTCCATCTCTACGCCCAGTGTACCGAGGCTGGAATCATGGAATGGAATGCAATCGATCTTATTCAATATCTAGCACCATCACTAAAGTATAACCTGCTTACGCACGTGAATGAAGTATTACTAAGTATCTGATCAATCATTCATTGTATTCTTGGTAACAATGAATGTGTACTTAGTGCAATTGACTTTATACGGGCATAGCCCAATCATTCCGCCGCATTACAGAGGTATGATCATGAGTATAGAAAAAGAATTACAAACACGAAGCGGTTCTTTGTGTGAGCTGTGTGGCGCGACGGACGGTTTGGTTGTCTATGAAGTGCCTTCCAGCGCTGATGAAAGTGCTGATTCGTGTCTGTTACTTTGCGATACCTGCCGCACTCAAATTGAGCAACCCGATGCAGTAGATGCCAATCATTGGCGCTGCCTGAATGATAGTATGTGGAGCCAAGTGCCAGCTGTACAGGTAATGGCATGGCGCATGTTGACACGTCTGCGTGCAGAAGGGTGGCCGCAGGACCTGCTTGATATGATGTACCTGGAAGAAGATGTTCAGGCATGGGCTGAGGCTGCTGGTGATGGACATAGTGATAGCGACGCGGTGAAACATGTCGATAGCAATGGCGCACTGCTTGAAGCGGGCGATACTGTGACCTTGATCAAGGATCTGAATGTGAAAGGTGGTGGTTTCACTGCCAAACGCGGCACTGCTGTACGTGGCATTTCATTGGTGGCGGATAATGCAGAACATATCGAAGGCCGGGTAAGCGGTCAGCAGATTGTGATTCTGACCAAGTTTGTGAAGAAATCGAACTAATCAGGAGTAATCTGAATAGTTACAAAATTAATTGGCTGGGGAGCGTGCATTATGTCTGATAATCAACCTGAAATTATTGAGTCGATCAGAAAAAAGCAGGAAAATATTGCTTTAACGATTGGTGTGACACTGGCTATGACCCTGTCAGTTTATTTTTTCACTTATGCGTTGGTAACGGATAAAGGCTTGACCAATGTGCTCTGGTTAATGGGGATCTCCAGTATTGTGATTGTAGTGATGCTGTTCCGGCTGCAATCGGTATCGTTTTTTGTGGCACGTTTATGGCTTGCCCGACGTCCAGGGTACAGGGAAGTATTCGCATCCATGAGCGCAACTAAAGAGTGATTCATAACTGATTGTTTGCCCGAACCCTTACGAGCTAAGTATGTCTACCGCTCAATATGATTATTGGGCTGGTAAGATGATGTTGGCCTAACCGATTTAATGCTGAGTTATCGTTGTCCTACCCATGCATTGTTTTCCGGCATGAGTTTGGCCAATTCCAGTATGAACTGTCTGGCTTCCAGCCTGCTCTTGAAGCTTGGAATACGGACACGCGTCCATTGCAGACCCCTAATCGTGGTAGTAAATGTTTCTACAGGTAGATGTATGGATTGAATGTCTTCAAGCAGCGTTTGCGCCCGTTCTTTTGATCGGAAAGAAGCTACATTGATAACCCATGCGCCATCGGGCACGATTTTATTGTGGGTTAGCGGTGAATCTATAGTGCTGTTTAAGTGATCTAATTGCGTTACCATTTTTTCTATCTGTGATTCAAGTGCATCGGCTGTTTGCGCTTTGTTTGTAGCAGCAGAGAGCGCCTGATTATCTTGTTGCGTGGAAACAGTGCTGTTGAGTTCTGTTAGCTGTGTAACCATGGCTTTCATTTGTGATTCCATGGCGTTGACCGATTGCACCTTGTTTTCAACGGCAGAGATACTTTGCTCAATCTTGTCGAGATGTTCATTGGATACCACTTCTGGTTCTGAATCAGTGGTGAGAAAGTAGACCGTGAAGAGAAAGGCTGCACACAGTGTGATGCTGGTGATGATGCCGCTAATGGTGCCGTAATGGTTGGGGTGTATGTCACTGGGCAGTGCTGCACCATCTGGGGAGACGATGTTGAGTGAATAGTACTTTCCATTGTCTGGTTGGGGCACACCAACAATAAATTCTTCAAAGGGTTCAGCTGTCCATTCAGATTCAGGAATAGAGAGAGGTGTCTCTTCTTTTTCCTGTTCATGCTGTTTTTTTTCTTCGAAAACCGAATCGACAAAGCCGTAAAAAAGATCGTAATCTTCTTCAGTGACTGGCTCATTATTAAAATCTTTTTCGGCCATGAAAAACCACGTTGTATGTTTGTAGGAATGACCTGATTTGATTTAACACTCTGTGCATGGAAGCGCTGTAAACGTACAGCAGTTCCATAAATTCCCCTAGTAGCAACCATACGCAAAGAATTGAAAAGTGAAAAGGGAAATGTGAGTGCTTGAGGTAAAGTTCAGTGTTTATTAGCTGGGAAGGTGGTAGTTACAGCGCCAGGATATAAGGCGGATGCTGATGGTGATAAACACAACACCCCATATGATCAGTCCAATAGATAGATTCATAAAATCAAATAGCAGGAAGGATGCTGCTCCAAGCAGACTGGCTGATGCATAAATCTCTTTTTTCAGAATAAAGGGGATTTCAGACACTAATATGGCGCGTAATACACCACCGCCTGTGGCTGTCAGCATGGCGATAAAAATAATACCGGTAGCGCCGAGACCTGCTTGTTCAGCAACCCAGGCACCGACCAGTGTAAATACCCCGAGTCCGATGGCATCAAATATTATTAACCAGGACTCCTGTTCACGGATCTGTCGGCCCCAGAAAAATGCGAGGATGCCGGTTGAAATTGCGATGAGCAGGTAGGTCTCATCGACAAAAGCTGCAGGTGGGTTTCTACCAATAAGGGCATCACGCATCATGCCGCCACCTAAGGCAGTAACGATGGCCAGAACTACAGCTCCCATCAGATCAAGTTGTTTGGTCAATGCGCGCAGGGCACCTGTTAAAGCAAATACAGCGGTGCCAAACAGATCAAGCAGGTGAATAGACATCGGTAATTGCATATTGGCAGTAAGCATGACGTCTCCTGTATGGTCTCAATGATTGGGTTTGAAAGCGCACCATGTAAAAGGGTTTCAGCTTCTCTGTTTGTAACAGATTAAATAAGTTGTTGTTGTGATGTGGCCAGTGTTAAACGAATGCGTTATTCGTCGAAACTCGCTGAAGCATGATTTTCGAATCGCGTGAATTTATGCACGAAGGTTAATTTCACATCACCAATTGGGCCGTTACGTTGTTTGGCAATAATGATTTCAGCTAAACCTTCATTTTCAGGTTTCTTGTTATAA
>JAJFLF010000141.1 GCA_021772845.1 Mariprofundus sp. | reverse complement strand
ATCATGAAAAATCACCATCATTCTCTGTTTCAGCCGATAAACAGCTATATTACTGCTTTGGCTGCGGCAAAGGCGGTGGAGCTTTCCAGTTTTTAATCGAACACGATGGTTATGCTTTTCCTGAAGCCGTTGAATATCTGGCTGAAAAAGCCGGCATGGAAATACCACAGCAGCGTGAACGCGATCCCGGCGAAGAAGCACGGCAAAAAAAGGCCTATAGTCTTTTAAGCCGCGCATCAGAAGCCATGAGCCGCGCCCTACATAGCCCTGCTGGCCATAAAGCCAGCGAATACCTGCAGCAACGCGGTCTGCCCGCAGCCATCATTCGTGATTATGGAGTGGGTTATACCCCGGCCGGATACGGTTTCATGCAAAAAATATTCGGCAATGATGGCCGTAGTAATGCTGCCCTGGAGTCCGTCGGTCTGCTGTTCAAAGGGGACCATGGATATGGTGACCGCTTCCGTGATCGACTGATGTTCACCATCCGTGATCGGCGTGGCCGCGTGGTTGGTTTTGGCGGGCGCATTCTGGACGATGGCTCACCCAAATACCTCAATTCAGCTGAGACTGATTACTTTCACAAATCCGATCTGCTGTATGGATTTTCAGAACACCGTGACTTTATCCGCAAAAACAAACAACTGGTCGTGGTGGAAGGTTACATGGATGTGCTGGCTATGGCTGCGCATGATTTGAAAATCGGACTGGCTCCACTCGGCACGGCTATTGGTGAACGCCAAATCCGTGAAATTTTTCGCCTGTGTGATTCGCCTGTGTTTTGCTTTGATGGCGACCGGGCAGGCAAGCAAGCAGCCTGGCGCGCTCTCGAACGCATGATGCCATTGTTAACCGCTGAACTAAGCCCCCGCTTCCTCTATCTGCCCGATGGCGAAGATCCTGACTCTATTCTCGAAGCCGAAGGTGCTGATGCTTATCAAAAGCGCCTGGACAACGATAGCAAGCACGTACTGGAAACTTGGTTGATGGGCTTGAAACTCTTGGCTGGCTCTGGTCCCGGTGGCAAAGCGCGCATGGCCAAGAAAGCGGATAGCATGTTAGAAAAGATGACTGACCGCTACCTGCGCCAGGATTGGAAACATGAAATTGAACATGCCACGGGCATTGAATTGCAACATGCCAGGCGACAACAGACGGCAAGGGTAGAACAGCCGTCAAATCATCAGGAAGCGGATCCAATCGCTGAGTTAAACAGCATTGAAGAACGTTTTATCGCTGGACTGATGCAAAAACCCGAGCGCTTTCAATCGCTTTCCGACATTGCATCCGACTTCTTCATTGACAACGCAGGCATGAATTCGTTATATTTGCGCGCTTTTTCGATACAAACGGATGCCGAAGACAATAATACCGACATCGCGAGACAACTGGCTCAGGCATTCCCTGCTAGCCAAGCGTTGATTTCTCGCTGGGTGAATCAGGCAACCGTAGAACACATTGAGTTTCAAAGCTTGTCATTGGATATGGAGTCCAATGATATTCGTCGCCGTTTGAAACATGGCGTCAACCTGAGTGATACCATTCAGCTTAAAAAGCGACTCAATGAAATACAAATATTACAACGCACACTTTCTGAACAGTTAACATCGGAACGACAAAAGTCAGAGTGACTTGAGTCTGATTGAATAGGTAACACAGGAGCATAAACGCATGTCGAAAAAAGAGCAGATCACAGTTCGCGAACTCGGTACATTGATGGCCAAGGGCAAACAGGCCGGTTACATCACGTACGAAGATCTTAACAAACATCTACCTGCCGGCCTTGTGACGGCTGATCGCGTTGAAGAAATCATTAATGTCTTCACCGAAATGGGCGTCGAAGTTGTCGACCCCGAACGCGCTCCGACTGGCTCCTATGCCATGCGCAAAGACCGCCTGCGCAAAGAAGATTCCGCGCTGCGTGCAGATACATCCCAGCTAGGAACCGTTGTTCGCATTGATGATCCTGTGCGCATGTATCTGCGTGAAATGGGAACTGTTGAACTACTCACCCGCGAAGGTGAAATTGAAATTGCCCGCCGTATTGAAGAGGGACGCATGCAGGTGCATGAGTCCATCTGCTTATGCCCATCCACATTCCGTGAAATCATGTTATTGGGCGAGCGCATTGCCGAAATTCGTGATGAAGCAATCGAGCTTGGTGAAGAACCGAACTTCCGCGACATCATCGATGTTGATGAGAAGGTTGTGAATGCGGCGGCCATTAAAGAGTACGAAAACCGCATGAACCGCAGTGAAGATGAAGATGATGAACCTGCGGAAAATGAAACCAAGCTTGATGGTGAGCAGCTAACCGCAGCTATTAAAGCACGCACTGCGACTCCAGACGGCACGCCGATGATGGAAACAATCATCACCAAAGAAGAGCAGCTGGAAGAAGCGCTGGAGCACTTCGCCAATGCCAAGTCATACCACGATGACTTTATTGATGTGAAAAAGAAACTCTCCAAGCGCCCCAACGATCCAAAATTACTCGCAAAAAGCCGTGCAGCCCTTGATGGTATGCTCCTGGAATTGGTCAGTATCCCATTCTCACCCCGCCAGCTTGATCAATTGGTACAGCGTTTCAAAAATGCAGTAGATCGTGTACGTCGCTTTGAACGCACCATCCGTGATTACTGCTTGAAAGCCAAAATGCCACGCAAACTGTTTTTGGAAACATTCCCGCCAAGTGAAACCAACGAACGCTGGATTGATGATTGCATCAAGCAGAACAAGGAAGCGGCCTGGGTTACAAACATTGAACCAGTAGTCGGTAAAATTAAAGAGAACCAGCGTCGCCTTAAACGTGTTGAGCAAGAAACCGAAATGGAGGTTGGCGAGCTTAAAGATGTAGCCCGTAAACTAACCATGGGCGAAGCCAAAATGCGTCAGGCTAAAC
>JAJFLF010000015.1 GCA_021772845.1 Mariprofundus sp. | reverse complement strand
AATGACATGCTATCACTAGCCTCGCCTGAGAAATCTATCCGTGCACCAGAACGCAGCATGGCACCAATAGACCAGGCATATGCAGGTTTCCACATGAGTGACAGATGGCCACCAAATCCACCAAAGTCATTACCTCGAAATGAGTTCCCAGCTTGTGTTAGTGTTGCACGGGTAACATACCAATCTGAGCCTGCTCCAATCGCCAAATCACTATTGATAGCATACACCACATCCAATGTTGTATGATCTATTGTCACCTTAGTCACACCAGATGCATTCGGTGCAGTAGGAAATGCAAGACCCCAATCATTATTAATATAATAGAGAGGTGCAAAACCAATACCCGCTGACCAGTGACTATCAAGCGGCGACCAGGTACCGAAAACATGGCCCACATTAGGTTCTGTTCCACCGTTGTGAGCAACACCTGGCAATACTACCGATGAATCCCGATACTCTATATCAAGACCTGCAGTAATATTCATTCCGGGCAACCACGCCATACCGGATGGGTTATACACCAATGCAGATGCATCGCTAGCTGAAGCTGTAAATGCATTGGACAGACCTGCACCAGCAGCGGATTGATTGGCCTGTTCAAAACCGCCTGCTTGCGCACAAAAGCTGCCCATCAGGAGCGCCGCACCGCCACACAAAACTCTACTTAAACTTTTCATTCCACATCCTCTATTCACGCACATCATCACTGTTCAACCAGTCAAACAAACTATAACTATTTAGATTGCCGCATATCCAGTACATCCACACCCTTAGGTGGCGTGAAACTAAATAGATTTTTCGGCGGGGCAATATAAGAACACTCAGACAAACGCATTTGATTGCTATTACCCAGTGTATCCTGACGTTCGATATAGACCAGATCTCCATATTTGGAGAAACCTAACCACACTTCTGGTGAATCTTTCAGACGTACCTGAAAACGTTGAATGTCCAGTTCACTATCATATTCACGCTTAAACATCTTAATCTCTGTCGCAGTAATACTGCCATCTAGCAAACCCATCACCGATGAATCCACAGCTTCTATATTGTTCAGACGTTCAGCTTGCATGAGATCTGGTTCATAATGCCAAATCATATCCCCATCACCCAGATAGAGCTGTTCATAGGGTTGCTGATACTGCCAACGAAAACGTTTTGGCTTTAGTACTGCCACACTACCCGAATAGTGTTTACCGCCGCCGTCTGCAAAAGCAATCAACTGATCAAAACGACAGTTAAAACCCGGCAATTGGGATAAGCGCTTAATACTTCGATTAAAAAATTCGCTCTTTGGCATCGCAGCATTTTTCTCATATTCATCCAGATCCCATTGCTGCGTTACTTTTGCCGCAAGAGCCTGACTGGCAAAAAGGCAACAACTGACACACAGTATTAATACCTTTTTTATCATTCCGTTCTTATCAGTGCCTATCATTCAATGACTCCGCCACCATTTTCAGAAGAACGTGCCATCACCTTGCGAATACCACCAGAGCCCGGTGCGCTAACCAATCCCTCACGCTCCATCTCTTCCACCAGACGACTGGCCCGATTGTAACCAATGCGCAGATAACGCTGCACCATGGAGACTGAACATTTCCCTTTTTCTATCACCAGAGCTGCAGCTTCATCATATTTATCATCCTGATCTTCACCTGCGCCCCCCGTCATTCCACCCTCTGAATCGCTCTCAGTCTGCACTTCAAAGATGGATTCCATATAATCCGGTTCACCCTGCGCTTTCAAATGTTCAACCAGATCAATCACCTCGGCATCAGATACAAACGCACAATGCACACGATTCAAATCACGCCCACCACTTAAGAACAGGCTATCACCGTGCCCCAATAACTGTTCCGCCCCCATCTGATCAAGAATCGTGCGGGAATCAATTTTTGACGACACCTGAAAAGATAAACGACTAGGTAGATTGGCTTTAATCAGACCGGTAATCACATCCACACTTGGACGTTGTGTTGCCAGAATCAAATGCAGACCTGCTGCCCTGGCTTTCTGGGCGATACGACAGATCGACTGCTCCACCTCATTGCACGCCACCATCATCAAATCAGCCAACTCATCAATCACAATCACGATCTGCGGCAAGCGCTCAAAATCTTCAGACTTTTCAGCCGCTTTATTATAACCCTCAAGATTACGTACCTTGGCATCACTCATCAGCTTATAGCGACGCTCCATCTCATACACAGCCCATGCCAACGCTTTGGCCGCTTTATTCGGATTAGTCACCACCGGCGTAAGCAGATGTGGAATATCATCATACACTGAAAGTTCCAGCATTTTCGGATCGACAAGAATCAAACGCAAATCCTTTGGTGTTTTGGTCATTAACATCGAACAAATCATGGCATTAATACCCACCGATTTACCCGAACCTGTCGTACCGGCAACCAGTAGATGTGGCATCTTCGCCAGATCTGCCACCACAGGATGACCAGAAATATCTACCCCCAGGGCCAATGGCAAACTGATCTTTTTATTGGCAAATTCACGGCTTGAGAAGATCTGATGCAATAGCACCATTTCACGCGATTCATTTGGAATTTCAATACCGATGACATTTTTTCCCGGAATATTCCCCGCCACACGCACACTAATCGCAGCCATGGAACGCGCCAAATCATCCTGCAGTGCTACGATTCGATTCACTTTTGTACCTGGAGATGGCTCCAGTTCAAACTGTGTTACAACAGGGCCCGGCTGGACCGCCAACACCTTACCCTCAACCCTGTAATCGAGTAGTTTTTTCTCAAGCATGCGCGCAATGGCTTGCAGCGTTTCAGGATCATGCTCTTTCAGCGTGTCGTTAACACCATCGAAAATATGCAACGATGGTAATTTAAATCCCGATTCGGCCGGCTCAT
>JAJFLF010000140.1 GCA_021772845.1 Mariprofundus sp. | reverse complement strand
TATAGCCGCACAGGGCATGAATGAGCATCCACCAGCATTGGGTGAATTGGTGCTGGATATTCTAACTCCTGAATCTGGTTTTGTGGCTGAGATCAATAATTTGCAAATGGCTCTCATAGCCCGCATGGCCGGAGCTCCAATGGATATGGGGGCAGGTGTCGATCTACTTAAAAAGATGGGAGACCGCGTCGAGGCTGGTGAAGCACTTTATCGCATCCATGCCCAGTTCCCATCCGACTTTGATTTCGCGGTGAATCAAAGCAACAAAGATATCGGCTTCAAAATTAGCGACAAGCCGCCGGCACCGAGATATTTCCCGCCACTGTGAGGGTCTATTATGAACGATTCTATGATACTGGGATTTGCTGATAGTCGTAAACTTGCTACTGAACTGGCAACACGGCTTGAATTGAAATGTGGTGAAATTGAACTGCACCGTTTTCCTGATGGCGAGAGCAGAGTGCGTGTGCCGGCTGAATTGCCACGGCATGTCATTATCTGCCGGACTCTGGATCGCCCTGATAAGAAACTGATTGAGCTACTATTAGCCGCTAGTGCCGCTCGTGATAACGGCGCGATAAACCTCACCCTGGTTGCACCTTATCTCTGTTACATGCGTCAGGACAAAGCATTTCATGCTGGTGAGGCGGTAAGTCAGCAGAGTATCGGAGCACTGCTGGGAACGATATTTGATGCTGTGCTAACGGTTGATCCGCATCTACATCGTATCGAGCGGCTGGAGCAGGCGGTACGTTGTGCTCAGGCAATTAGCCTGACTGCCACCCGCCCCATCGCTGAATTTATTGCTGAACGCTTCGAACGCCCACTACTGCTTGGTCCTGATGGAGAGTCATTGCAGTGGGTTTCTTCGATTGCACAGGGATGGGGCTTTGATTTCACCATCTGCAGCAAAGAGCGCTTTGGTGATCGCAATGTGCGTATCCACCTACCCGCGAATATCTGCATATCAGATCGCGATGTTGTGATGGTAGATGATATGGCAAGCACAGGGCGCACCATGGTGGCAGCCGCTGAGTCTGTATTGGCAAAGGGTCCAGCTTCTGTCTCGCTGATTGTTACGCATGCTTTATTTGTCGGTGATGCCGAGGAGAAAATCCGTGCTACCGGCATCAATCATATATGGAGTACGGATAGCATCATGCATCCAAGCAATGTTATTTCTCTTGTACCACTGCTGGCAGAAGGCATACAAGACTGCCTCTGAATCAGCCCTTATGCTGGTTTGATTGCAAATCCCAGGTAATTGACAGAAAGATCATCAGAGAGCGAAAAGTGATCACTAAGCATCGCGTAACTCATACCGCGCAAATCTTTGATATCCAGATCAGCTGCGCGAAGTGCGCTGTTCATCTCCGATGGTTTAATAAATTTAGCGTATTCATGTGTTCCCTTAGGCAACCAGCCGAGCACATATTCGGCTCCCAGAATAGCTTTCACATAAGAGACCGCATTACGGTTTAATGTGGCAAAAAAGAAATGACCACCGGGTTTAATCATGGAAGCACAGGCCGCCACCGTACGCGGTACATCCGGCACATGCTCGAGCACTTCCAGACACGTCACTGCATCATAATGCTCAGCATGCGTTTCAGCCCATATCTCAGCATCATTTTCAACATATTCAACAGCCACACCGGATTGCTCGGCATGCAATCGAGCGATATTCAGGGCCTTGGGGGAGCGATCAATACCTGTCACGTTTGCACCGCGTGCCGCCATGTTCTCGGCCAACAGACCTCCACCACAGCCCACATCGAGGATTCGCGCCTGTTTCAGATCAACCTGACGTGCAATATAATCAAGCCTGAGCGGATTGATTCGGTGTAAAGGTTTGAACTTACCCTTCGGATCCCACCACTCTTCAGCCATTGCCTCAAATTTAGCGACCTCTTCCGGATCAAAGTTTTTCTCTGTCTGAAACTGTTGCTCTGTATGCATAAGCGAAAGCCTGTATACGCTACCGGAGAATGGCAAGAACTGAGTGATGCGATCTCATGAACGCCACACTCTATATCTGAACGAATAGCATCCTATTTCACAGGCCTTTTCACTAGCTGATCAGGGTTAATCACTGCTAGGCTGCCCGCATGTTTGGGCAGATCATCTTCACACGCACACTACAGGCCATACCGACACTGCTCGGCGTGGCCACACTGGTGTTCTTTTTACTGCATTTGGTACCCGGTGACCCGGTTGATGCCCTGCTTGGTGAAACAGCTATGCCCGCTGATCGTGAAGCGTTGCGCATAGCCCTGCACCTGGATCAACCTATTCTCGTTCAATACGGCACCTATTTGAGCGGTTTAATCTCCGGCGACTGGGGCACCAGCCTTGTCGATCACAGACCCGTGCTGGAACGCATTATTGAGCGTGTGCCTGCCACCACCCAACTGGCTCTGGTAAGTCTGCTGCTTGCAGTCGTATTGGCACTGCCGCTTGGTTATTGGGCAGCCAGACATGCTGGAAAATCACAAGATGTTGCAGCCATGGGCTTTTCTCTCATTGGTGTGTCCATTCCCAACTTCTGGTTAGGGCCAATTTTAATGCTCATTTTCGCAGTAGGTTTGGGCTGGTTACCTGTATCCGGCATGGATCAACCCGGATCCATGATTCTGCCTGCCATCACACTCGGCACTGCACTGGCAGCAATTTTATCACGTATGGCACGCTCATCATGGCTGGAAGCGATGAGCATGGATGCCACCCGTACCGCCCGCGCATTTGGCATATCCGAGCAGCGCATCTGGTGGAGGCATGCCGCGCGCCTGGCGGCAGTACCAGTTGTTACCATGTTTGCCCTGCAACTCGGTGCAGTCTTAGGTGGTGCAGTCATCACTGAAACCGTATTCGACTGGCCGGGGCTGGGGCTTCTAACGATTGAAGCGATCCAACGTCGCGATTATCCACTCGTGCAAGGCTGCGTGCTCATTATTGCCTCCTTTTATGTGTTGGCTAATCTGGCTGCAGATCTGCTTGGACTTTGGTTAGACCCAAGGCAGCGCAATGTTGGTTAGAAGATACGCAAATGGAGCGTCCATGCCGCATTTGCTTAACGCCATGCTAAAACGTCGTTTCAGCATGGCTCACAAACAGATGTCAGGTAAACAGCTGCCATCTGTTTGCCGACCATCCATGGTCGGAGGATGCTATTTTGTCTAAATCTGCACTGTGGCTTACAGGCTTATGCCTCTCACTGCCTGCACTGGTATTGCTAATCGCCCTCTTCAATGGATTAGATGGCCATGCCATTGATCTCGATGCAGTACTCTCAGGAGTGAGTGCTTCGCATCTGCTGGGATCAGATGCACTCGGACGTGATCTGCTCGCGCGCCTTGCCGAAGGACTGCAGCTCTCGCTCTCCGTTGGTATTATCGTGGTACTTCTCGGTGGCATGATTGGAATCAGCATTGGCATGTTGGCCGGCTGGGTCGGCGGCTGGGTGGATGCCCTGCTCATGCGTTTCGCTGATATTGTGCTCTCATTCCCGGGTATCTTGTTGGCCATTGCACTGGCTGCGATGTTAGGCCCCGGTGTTGAAAACCTGGTGTTGGCTCTGGTTGCAGTCGGCTGGGTTGGTTTTGCACGGCTCTCCCGTGTGCAAGTCTTATCGTTTAAATCTGTCCCCTTTGTAGAAGCGGCCATAGCAAACGGCTCAACACCTCCCTATATCGCTATTCGCCACCTTCTACCCAACATTGCCGCGCCTCTGTTAATAGAAGCGAGTTTCGGCCTGGCTGCCGTCATCATCGGCGAAGCTGGTCTGTCTTTCCTTGGCGTGGGTGTGCAACCACCGGATGCATCATTAGGAACTATGATTCGAGAAGGTACACGATTAATGCTGGTCTCCCCGACTTTGGTGATCTGGCCCGGACTGGTGCTCTTTTCACTGGTCATGGCAGTAAACTTGCTCGGAGATGCACTACGCGATAAACTGGATGTACGCATGGACAACAAATAACCTGAGCTGGAAGCGAGAGGGTAACAATATATGGACAATGACAGCATTGAGTATTTTGAAGTATTCCCCTGGAACAGCAACTTTGAAACTGGCATTGCAGTCATTGACGAACAGCACAAACAGCTGGTACATCTATTAAACCAGCTTGCAGCCCACCTGGCGCATCAATCTGACCCGATCAGATTAAACCAGGTATTTGACGAACTGGCAGCTTATGCCGACCATCATTTCAAAACAGAAGAGAAAATCTGGCAACCTTATTTCAATGAAGACCCATGGTTTGTAAGTCATCAGCATACACACTCAACCTTCATTACTAACGTAGTTCAATTAAAAGAAGAAGAGAACGAAAAGTCTCTGGATGAAGTGATTGAAGACATTCTAAAGTTTTTAACCCACTGGTTAGCCTATCACATTCTCGACAGTGACAAGCGTATGGCCAAAACCATTCAAGCCATCGACAGTGGTCTCTCACTGGATCAGGCGAAAAAACATTCCGACCATGAGATGAGTGGCTCAATGAAGCTACTGATTGATACTGTACTTACGATGTATGACAGCCTCTCTTCGCGCACGCTCGACCTCATGAAAGAGAAAACTGAGCGCAATCGGGCAGAAGCTGCACTTAAGGAGAGTGAAAAGCAGGAGAAACTATTTTCTGATGCGGTGATGAATATTGTGCCGGGTCTATTGTATCTCTTTGATGACGAACTACGACTGGTGCGCTGGAACAAAAAACTCAGTGAATTGACAGCATACTCTGCTGAAGAGTTGTCCAACAAGTACATACTGGATTTTTTCCAGCCTGAAGACCATGAAACAATCTTAAACAGAATCAAACTTATTCATGATGGTGCCAGCATAGAGATTGAGAAAAACATTGTAAGTAAAGATGGCACACTAACACCGTGTCTGTTTACTGCTGTTCCTTTAGTGATTGATGGCGTTCAGTATATTTCAGGCATTGCCATGGATATTTCAGAGCGCAAACAGATAGAGCAAGCTCTGCTCACAAGTCAGACACAATTTCATCAAGCTCAAAAAATGGAAGCCGTTGGCACGCTTGTCGGTGGCATTGCCCATGATTTCAACAATATGCTGGCCGGCATTACAGGCAACCTCTATCTGGCCAAGCAACGTACGCAAGCCATGCCCGATGTCGTGCAACGACTCACTGGCGTAGAAGAACTCTCCTTTCGAGCCTCTGATATGATCCAGCAACTGCTTACCTTTGCCCGCAAGGGTGAGGTGACAATGAAACCATTATCACTGAACCCTTTTATTAAAGAGATACTCAAGTTTATGGCAACATCGATTCCTGAAAACATCCAGCTGCATCAACATATTTCTGATCAGTCGATGCAGATATCAGGAGATATCACACAACTGCATCAGGTATTGATGAATCTGCTGAATAACGCCCGTGATGCAGTGGGAGCAGAGAAAGAACCGATCATATCTATCAAGCTGGATTCTTTTCATCCGGACCAGACGTTGGTTGCAAAGCATGAATATTTCAGGGAGACAGATTACGCACATCTGAGCGTTGAAGATAATGGCCATGGCATCCCAAATGATCTGCATGACCGACTGTTTGAACCCTTTTTCACCACCAAGGAAGAAGGCAAGGGAACAGGACTTGGTTTAGCCATGGTATTTGGCGCCATCAAAACCCATCAGGGTTATATTGAGGTAGAGAGTGCTGAAGATAAAGGTTCAACCTT
>JAJFLF010000139.1 GCA_021772845.1 Mariprofundus sp. | reverse complement strand
ATCAGGTTTATTGCCAACCCAACGTGCAAGAGCATCAATCAGATCAATCTCATCACCACTATCAAGCGTAACCATAAAACTGGCCTGCCCCATCAAACTGCTGGAGTTATCTGACTTGCTCTGTTCAAGGTTCAGTTCCCAACTGGATGCCTGCTCAATTTTATACGCAAAACTATCAGAGACTTCCACATTAAAGCCCATCTCTTTCAGATCGGGCACTTCATATAACATCCATTCGGGCCAATCATCATCATTCGCCAACCTGAATGCATGTTCAGGAAAATCGACATGAGCAGCAATAGTGCTGTCACGTGCAGGATACAAACCCGCATGAGTCAGATTCTCAACGGCCTGCATTTCACAGGCCAAATCACGGGCATAATCAATAACTTTGTCGCCTCTGATAGAACGCACTGACTTAGGCTGGGATGACAACGGTACTTTTTTACCATCGTAATCAAAATAGAGTTCAACCACATCACAATGCTCGGGCGTACGATAACCCCATTGCTGAGCCAGCTTCATCGTTTTGAGTTGAATCAACAGCAGCGGTTTTACCTGCCTGTAAACGTGCAACAAACGAACTGGCGCAGGCACATCATCAGGCAACTGGCGTGTCACATCTTCAATGGCCTCATCAGAACAGTCGAGTTCAACAGCAGGAATATTTAACAGGATCTCAGCAACATCAGAAACTTGTCCGCTCTCAACCTGACCACAGGCATGCTTCTCAACATCAATAAACCATGGCGGCGATGTTGGCACAATCAATTCAGCATCAGACATATGCAGGGTGAGGTGCTGATCACCACGCTCTCCCAACTTCCAGCCCCACTCACCATTGCGTCGATCAACCCGCTGCAATGCATCGGAATCTTTTGTCATCCAATGACAACGTCCACTGGTCAATGACCGCTTCAATATTTTCAATCCTTGAGGCCCTTTAATTCGATATCCGTGCAGTGATGACAGGGAGCGATCATTAGCCACTTCTCGTAAAATGGCCTCATCACTGGATAAAATAAACTGCGGCGCTGTGTAGTTCAGAATATTTGAAGGATTATAATCCTGAGCTTTTCCATATGTTCCCGATTTTAACAAACGGGCGGTAATAAAACGCAATTGCACATTCAGGTCACCATCTGGTTCCAGTATATATAATAGACGTTGTTTAATACTGTCCGGATACTCTTGATGTGCTACTTTACCATCACTGACCTGCTCCAGTGCACCCAACCATTGACCAAATGCCATTGGTCCAGGTGCTGCAAACACCGGGGCTTTAACCTCTTCATCCTGTATTTCTATCCAGGCATATAAAACAGCCGCTACATGTTTACAGTTTAAAGCAGTCGGACAGGTGCATTCCCCACGAATATCATCTTCTTCATCTGATAAAAAGTGAATTAACACCTCATAAGGTTTGCTAGCAGTCCCCTGCACATCCCCCATCAATTGCGTACCCTCTTGCAAGGATTCAACATCGGTTACACGCTCGTGTTTAAAATAACGTTTACCACGCATCGCAAAGGTTTTTCCCACCCATGTTCTAATCAGGGTTTCGCTTATTTCAGGCATATTGCTCATTTAAGTTACTGATCCTTTTTTTTCGTGCACTTGATGCTCCTGCAATTGCAGCATTTCATCCCGATGCGCGGCTGCATCTTCAAATCGCAAATCTGCTGCTGCTTCGGTCATCAAGCGTTCCAATACATTTATGCGTGTTGCTTTTTCTTCCAAACTCAACGGTTCCGGTTCAGCAATTTCAGGTATATGTCCATAATCCATCTCATACACTGAACCGAGAATATCTTTCACTTCCGACTTCACCGTTTCCGGTGTGATGCCGTGCTTTTCATTATAGGCCAGCTGCTTTTCTCGCCGGCGATCTGTTTCAAACATGGCGCGCTGCATCGAGTTGGTGATTTTATCAGCATATAAGATCACAAAACCTTCAGCATTACGGGCTGCCCTGCCAATGGTCTGCGTCAATGAACGTTCCGATCGTAAAAAACCTTCTTTATCGGCATCAAAAATAGCTACAAATGCAACTTCCGGCAAATCCAGACCTTCACGCAACAGGTTAATTCCAATCAACACATCGAATACACCCAGGCGCAAGTCGCGCAGTATCTCCATACGCTCCACCGTATCAATATCTGAATGCAAGTAGCGTACTTTCATGCCCAGATTATTCAGATATTCAGACAGATCTTCAGCCATGCGTTTGGTCAAACATGTCGCCAGTACACGGTAACCTTTTTTGATAACCGCATTGGCTTGCGATACAAAGTCATCCACCTGCGTTGAGGCCGGACGCACCTCAATCGGTGGATCAATCAGTCCCGTCGGACGAATGACCTGTTCAACGACCACGCCACCACATTTCTCCAATTCATATGCGCCGGGAGTAGCAGACACATAAACGGCTTGCGGCACTACCCGTTCAAATTCATGAAATTGCAGTGGCCGGTTATCTAATGCTGATGGCAGACGAAAGCCAAAATCAACCAGGGTCTGTTTTCGAGAACGATCCCCCTTAAACATACCACCAATTTGTGGCACTGTGACATGCGACTCATCCACTACCACCAGTGAATTATTGGGCAAGTAATCTAGCAGGGTTGGTGGTGAATCACCGCTTGGTCGACCTATTAAATGACGAGAATAGTTTTCAACACCTGTGCAGTAGCCCACTTCCTGAATCATTTCCAAATCAAATATTGTGCGCTGTTCAAGTCGCTGTGCTTCGACAAGTTGATTCTTATCATGCAGATCTGCTAATCGTTCTGCCAATTCATCACGAATCGCATCCATGGCTTTAACCAACTGATTGCGCGGTGTCACAAAATGACTTTTCGGGAATACTGTATATTTATGTAACACGTCCAAGCGTTTGCCGGTTAATGGATCAAACTGACTGATCGCATCAATCTCATCACCAAAGAATTCAACACGGATAGCAAAATCATCAGCATGGGCTGGATAAATCTCCAGTACATCACCACGCAATCGGAACGTACCACGATGAAAATCCATATCGTTACGCTGATACTGCAACTCAACCAGCTTATTCACTGCTCCGCGCTGATCAACCTCACGCCCAACTTCAAAATAGAGTAACATATTTGAATACGCTTCAGGACTGCCCAGACCGTAGATGCACGATACTGAAGCAACAATAATAACATCTTCACGCTCCAGCAGCGCCCGTGTCGCAGAATGACGCATACGATCAATATGTTCATTGATGGCGGAATCTTTTTCGATATAGGTATCACTCGATGGCACATAAGCCTCGGGCTGATAATAATCATAATAAGAGACAAAATATTCCACTGCATTATTTGGGAAGAATTGTTTGAACTCACCATAGAGTTGTGCAGCCAAGGTCTTATTTGGTGCCATAATGAGAGTCGGTTTCTGCGTACGTTCAATCACACAGGCCATGCTGTAGGTTTTTCCGGAGCCTGTGACACCTAGCAATGTTTGATGCTTTTCACCTGCATCAATCCCATTGACGAGCTCGGCAATTGCTTGCGGCTGATCGCCACGGGGGCGGAAATCTCCTTTCAGTTCAAAGCGCATCGCGCGATGCTAACCCCAAGCAAAATTGAATCCAGTACATATTCACAACAATATCTTTTACCTAAAAGTTTTACCTGAAATTAAAGTCTGTAACACGAGTGCCGATATACATAACTGATCGCACAAAAGGTGGTACACGGACTCCTCCTGCGCATAGCGCAATATTTGGGAAATGATTTCCCAGCTCACATAAAGAAGATAGTGCGATCAATACTTATACCTTGTGAGGAGGATTCGATGATTATTGTACCTACAGCCACCCCGGCAGCCGCCATTGATCAAAACACTGTTAACCAAACACAGCAAAATCAGGTTCAAAGCGCAGAACAATCAAGGCAAGCTTCGGTGACCGTTCAGGTTTCTTCAGAAGCGCGTCAATTAGCCGGCGCTGAAAACAAAGAAGCAACACCACAGCAAAAAGTTGAAGTTCAAGTTGGCAAAGAACTGGCGCAAGCTATCGAAGTCAACAAACAGCAGCCGGTAAACCAATCAACCAAGCTACCGGAAAACAATAAAATCGATGTTGTTGCGTAGCTGAACACATTCTGTTGCAAATCAATCAGCCTTCAGCTTAAAAGCAGAAGCAGCACCGCTGTATGCTATTGTTTGTCAACCCCTTTCAAACCACCACGTTTAAAATAAATGCTGTCTCATATGTGGAATATGAGGCGCATTTAACCTAGAGTTCGCGCGTCTTATGCAAGATTGATGGAGTGAAGTGGTAACCATGAACGAACTGATGCAAGAAGGTTTACAATTGATGGCTCTGGGAATGGGTGTAGTTTTCCTGTTTCTCACCCTTCTCATTGGCGTACTCAGCCTAACCTCTCAACTGATTCAGAAATTCGAAACGGCTCCAACTGATGCGTCAAACGCAACGTCCAACGCTGATAATGCTGACCTGATCGAGGTCGTTACCAAAGCCGTTAAATTATACCGCTCTGAACACCCTCACCGCAAAGGATAAACGAACATTTTTCTAGGAGACATCTGCAGATGAATCAGCCGCTCGGAATTACCGAACTCGTCCTTCGTGACGGTCATCAGTCGCTATTGGCAACACGCATGCGCATTGAGGACATGTTACCGATTGCAGAAAAATTGGATAAAGTGGGCTATTGGTCTGCTGAATTATGGGGTGGTGCAACGTTTGATTCCTGCATCCGTTATCTTGGTGAGGACCCATGGGAGCGCCTGCGCCTGTTGAGTGAAGCGATGCCCAATACGCGCTCTCAAATGTTATTCCGTGGCCAGAATATTCTCGGTTATCGTCATTATGCTGATGATGTGGTGAATGCATTTGTTGAACGTGCTGCCAAAAATGGAATGGATGTCTTCCGTATTTTTGATGCCATGAATGATATGCGCAATCTGGAAACCGCTGTTAAAGCAACACTTAAAGTAGGCAAACACGCTCAAGGCACCATTTGTTACACAGTGAGCCCGGTGCATACCCTTGAAATGCAAGTCGATATGGGCAAAGAGCTTGAAGAGATGGGCTGCCACTCCATCTGCATTAAAGATATGTCCGGCCTGCTCAAACCCTATGCTGCTGAAGAGCTTGTTGGGCGTTTGAAAGAGTCAGTAGGCATCCCTATTTCACTGCACGCTCATGCGACTACAGGCATGAGTACTGCTGCGATTGTAAAAGCGGTAGAAGCCGGCATTGATATGGTTGATACCAGCATTTCATCCATGAGCCACACCTATGGGCATTCAGCTACCGAATCGGTTGTCGCCATTATGGAAGATGAAGAGCGTGCAACAGGCCTTGATCTTAAGCTACTGGAAGACGTTGCTGCTGACTTAAGAGTTGTCCGTAAAAAATACAGCAAATTTGAAGGATCATTGAAGGGTATTGATTCCCGTATTCTCGTTGCTCAGGTACCTGGTGGCATGCTGACCAATCTGGAGAGTCAGTTGGTTTTGCAAAATGCTGATGACCGTTTTGATGAAGTGTTGCTAGAGATCCCCCGCGTACGCGAAGATCTTGGTTTTATTCCGCTGGTAACACCGACCTCTCAAATTGTTGGTACTCAGGCGGTTTTCAATGTGTTGTCAGGTGAGCGTTATCGTACCGTCACCAAAGAAACACTTGGTATTCTTAAAGGTGAATATGGAAAAACACCTGCTCCAGTGAACAGTGAACTACAAATCAAAGTACTTGAAGGTGGCAAACCAATCACCTGTCGTCCAGCTGATCTGATTGAAGATGAGATGGACAGATTAACGCTGGAACTGGCTGGTATCGCAGCTGAAAAGGGCTTTGAACTATCCAATAAACTTGTAGATGATGTACTGATTTACGCCCTGTTCCCACAAATTGGCTTGAAATATCTCAAAAACCGCGATAATCCTGATGTATTTGAAACCGCCCCATGGATAGAAGAAGAAGAGGAAGCTCTTATTCCTTCTGTTTCAGAACGTTACAACATCACGGTTAATGGTATGGATTATGATGTTGTTGTGTCACCAGAGGGTGCTGTCACCTCCATGCATCCAGCTACTGGCACACCTGAAACACCGGTTACCCCAGCAGCAGCTCCTGCTATCAATGTTCCAACTACATCTGTTGGTGCGCCTATGGCAGGAAATATCTTTAAAATTCAGGTCACACCAAATCAAATGGTCAACGATGGTGATGTCATCCTGATTATGGAAGCGATGAAAATGGAAACGGAAGTACGCTCCAGTCATAAAGGAAAAATCGTTAGCATCGAAGTGAAAGAAGGCGATTCTGTTACTGTCGGTCAGCCACTGGTTACTATCGCATGATGGAAAGCGAACTGTTCAATAAACTCTGGATCACCACAGGCATTGCCAATTTAGAATGGGGACAGCTGTTGATGATCGGCGTTGGCTTGCTGTTACTATTCCTTGCCATTGTCAAAAAATATGAACCACTGCTGCTACTGCCCATGGGTTTTGGTGCCATATTGAGCAATATTCCTATTGCGGCTATTTCAGGCCCGGACGGCCTACTAGGCCTGCTTTATTCAGTCGGTATTGAAACAGGTGTATTCCCGCTGCTTATCTTTATGGGTGTGGGAGCATTAACGGATTTTGGTGCGTTGATTGCTATGCCAAGAACCTTGCTACTTGGGGCTGCTGCTCAGTTCGGTATTTTCACCACGCTGATTGGTGCTCTGGCATTGAACTATATCCCAGGATTCGAATTCAGCCTGGCTGATGCTGCCGCAATCGGCATTATCGGTGGTGCAGATGGTCCTACTGCTATTTTCCTGGCATCCAAACTCGCACCTGATCTTCTCGGTGCGATTGCTGTGGCTGCTTATTCATATATGGCGCTGGTGCCAATTATTCAGCCCCCTATCATGCGACTGCTCACTACGGAAAAAGAACGTAAAGTGAAAATGGCGCAATTACGTCATGTCAGTAAAGCTGAAAAAATTGCTTTCCCGCTGATCGTACTGGTTCTATGCATCATCTTTCTGCCAACTGCTGCACCACTGATCGGCATGCTTACTTTTGGTAACCTGCTACGCGAATCCGGTGTAGTGGATCGTCTGTCCAATGCTGCACAGAATGAAATCATCAATATTGTAACCATATTCCTGGGGCTTTCGGTGGGTTCCAAATTGGAAGCCAGCCATTTCCTGAATGTTGAAACACTGGGTATTCTGCTACTTGGTATGATTGCTTTTGGTGTAGGTACTGCGGCGGGTGTGCTGATGGGTAAATTGATGTATCGCCTGTCTGACGGAAAAATCAATCCACTCATTGGTGCTGCCGGTGTATCTGCCGTACCGATGGCATCACGTGTCGTGAACAAGGTCGGTTTAGAATCAGATCACCACAACTTCCTGCTCATGCATGCCATGGGTCCAAACGTGGCCGGTGTTATTGGTTCTGCCGTGGCCGCAGGTGTTCTATTGGCCATTGTTGGAGGATAGAGAACTTTGCCATCGAATGAAATGCTGATGTGTGCCATCCAGGCACTAATCAGCTCGCAAAGGAAAAAACGTGGTTTTACCTTTGCTTACAAATCAAGCACTTACATGCCTGATTTGGCAGGCCGTCCATGGCCTGCACGGAAACGCTGAATTGATCAGCGTTTCCCCTAAGGAGTAGTCTCTTATGAATAACTGTCTATTCTGCAAGATCATTGCCGGAGATATCCCCTGCAACAAGGCATATGAAGATGATTCAGTGCTCGCCTTTCATGATATTCACCCTAAAGCGCCAATACATGTACTGGTCATCCCCAAACTGCATGTCGCTACGCTGAGCGATTGTAATGACCCTGCCCTGCTCGGTCTGTTGATGGAGAGGGTAAGCCATATTGCTGATGAGGTATTAGATCTGGCTGACGGTTACCGTGTAGTCATCAATGTGCGTGAAGGCGGAGGTCAGGAAGTATTCCATCTGCATGCCCATATTCTTGGTGGCAAAAAATTACCATTTTGATTTTTACAGTTTATCCACATTGAGCCCCCGTAACAAACGTCCGCGTTCTAAGCTGAAAGGCATTCATGCCAATCTTGCCAAGATTCTTGGTGA
>JAJFLF010000138.1 GCA_021772845.1 Mariprofundus sp. | reverse complement strand
GGTTTGGGCTTGAGTATCAGCAAAAAGCTGGTTGAAATGATGGACGGTGAAATAGGCGTGGAAAGTGAACCGGGTAAGGGTAGTACCTTCTATTTCAATGCTCTGTTGAAACGTGCAAAAAGCAAGCTACAACGTAAACGTCAGATTATACCCAATGACCTGCAGGGCATGCGCATACTGGTGGTGGATGATAATCTTACGTCACGTGAAATCCTCGTTAACTATCTTGATCTATTCGGTTTTGCCTGCGATGAGGCCGCATCTGGTGAAGAAGCGATTCAGCAGGTGAAAGAAGCTCAGTCTGATGATTCGTATAGACTTGTGCTGATGGATTGGCAGATGTCCGGCCTCAATGGTCTCGATGCATCTAAATATATTCTTCAGGATGACAGTCTTCACTGCAAACCAGCTATCATCATGGTCTCAGCCTACGGTCGTGAAGAGCTGTTCAAGAAGGCCCAAGATGTGGGTTTGAATACTTGTCTGGTGAAACCTGTAAGTAAATCCATGCTGTTTGATGCCATCATGATTGCTTTTGATAAGAAGGCTGAAGGTAGATCAGTTGCCAACCGTATTGGAGATGTGCCGCTTCCTTCTACAGCTTTGCGAGGTGCTCATTTGTTGCTGGTTGAAGATAATAAGATCAATCAGCAGGTGGCTCAGGAGTTGTTAGAGAAAGCGGGTATCACCGTCACTATAGCTAATAATGGTAAAGAAGCAGTAGAGGCCGTTAAGCAGGATTCTTTTGATGGTGTGTTGATGGATCTGCAGATGCCAGTGATGGATGGTTTGGAAGCGACTCAAATTATCCGTAAAGATGAACGTTTTAAGGATCTACCTATCCTTGCTATGACAGCCAACGCCATGACTGGTGATCGGGAGCGCTGCCTTGAGAGCGGTATGAATGATCACGTAGCCAAACCGATAGAACTCAAACAACTCTATGATGCATTGGCCCTGTGGGTGAAATCATCGAAGCCAATGGGTGGGGCTATGCTTGAAGTAATAGAGCCGAGCATTGTCGTTGAAGAGTTGTTGATTCCGGAACTGCCAGGCATTGATGTAGAAGCCGGACTCAACCGCGTGGTAGGAAATAGAAGGCTCTACCGAAGTATTTTGATGCAGTTCCGCGATAGTGCGGAAACCACGATCTGCGAACTCAAAGCAGCGCTGAATGATGGAGATGTTGAAACGGCAACACGTTCTGCACATACCCTGAGAGGGGTGGCAGGCAATATTGGCGCTTCTGAGCTCCAGGCTGTAGCCGAGAAATTGGAATCTGATCTTAATCAGAGAAAGAGCAGTGGATTAGAACTGCGTATCAACGATGTCGAGCAGCAACTGGCGCGGATAATGCCCGGGCTCTCTCTCTTGGATGATGAAAAACAAGAGCAGCAAATGTCGACACCTAATAAAGAGATTGATGTTGAATCGATTACACCTTTGTTTACCAAGCTGAAGGCGCTATTGGAAGATGATGATGGTGATGCGCCGGAAGTGCTTTATGAGCTTGAAAACAGACTCAAAGGTTCTGCTATTCAGGCTGATTTAAAACAATTGACGAAAACTGTAGATCAATTTGATTATGAAAATGCTTTGGAGCTCTTGAAGGAGCTGATGCAAACGTTAAATATGCCAATTGGTGATTCTGGAGGTGATTGATGAATGCTGAGTTATCCAAGCAAACAATTCTTGTCGTGGATGATGCGCCTGAAAATATAGCAGTCCTTAAGGGGATTCTTTCGCATGACTATAAGGTGAAAGTAGCACTTAACGGTGCGAAGGCGTTAAAAGTAGCTTTTATGGATATCCCTCCTGATCTCATTCTTCTGGATATCATGATGCCTGAAATGGATGGTTATGAAGTATGCAGGCGACTCAAAGCAGACCCGCGAACGAAGAAAATACCAGTTATCTTTGTCACTGCTATGGGTGAGACTAAAGATGAAACCCTTGGTTTTGAGCTTGGTGCTGTTGATTACATTACCAAACCGGTCAGCCCGCCAATTGTACGCGCCCGCGTTCATTCTCAGCTTGCCCTGTATGATCAGAAAAGAGACTTGGAGGAGATGGTTCAGCAGCGTACTGCTGAACTGAATGATACCCGCTTTGAAATTATCAGGAGGCTGGGAAGGGCAGCTGAGTTTAAAGATAACGAAACTGGCATGCATGTCATCCGCATGAGTCACTACTCTCGCATCCTTGCAAAAGCTATTGATATGGATGACACCGAGGCTGATCTTTTACTCAATGCAGCCCCAATGCACGATATAGGAAAAATCGGCATACCGGACTCTGTGTTGTTAAAACCGGGGAAACTCGATGCAGATGAATGGGCCTTGATGAAACAGCATCCTGAGTTTGGAGCTAATATTATTGGTAAACATGAATCAGAACTCTTGAAAATGGCGCGAGTTGTCGCTTTAACCCATCACGAAAAGTGGAATGGGCAGGGTTACCCTAAAGGCCTTGCTGGTGAAGGAATTCCTCTGGTTGGGCGAATCGTGGCGATTGCCGATGTGTTTGATGCACTGACCACTGAGCGCCCATACAAGAAAGCCTGGTCGGTGGACAGAGCAGTAGAAATCATCAAGGAAGAATCTGGTCAGCACTTTGATCCAGCGCTGTTTCAAGTCTTTCTACAAAGCTTGCCTGAAATCCTTAAAATTAAAGAGCAGTACGCAGAAACGATTGGATTAACAGCTTCTGAAATGCGTCAGCTTGGTGACGAATCCGATTAAGCTATTGCGCTAGTTTCTCTCGAAGTGAATGTGTGTTGATTGGGAGTAGTAGTTAAAGCTCACCTTAGAGCGAAGTGTTATGGTGATATTAGCAATACAACGTCAATGGACGACAAACGTTGATGAGGTGCTAAAGTTCGCACATGTCTAATAGTGCTGCGGAACTGTCCCAAAAAATTATTGCTGATCTGGCGCCTTTGAAAGGTGTGCGGGTGATTGCTGCTATGAGCGGTGGAGTGGACTCATCGGTGATGGCTGTATTGCTGAAAGAAGCAGGTCTGGATGTAGTTGGTGTGTTCCTCAATGTGTGGGATTACGCGCGTGAAGATGTTGTAGGGCACGGTTCATGCTGCTCCTTGGAAGATTCTTATGATGCACGCCGTGTAGCCGATCATATCGGTATCCCATTTTATGCCATGGATATGCGTGAAGAGTTCCGCCGTGATGTGATCAATCCATTTATTCAGGATTATGAAACAGGGCGCACACCGAATCCGTGTGAGCGTTGTAACCGATTTGTGAAGTTCGGTGCTTTGCTTGATGCTGCCGATCAGTTGGAAGCGCAATATGTGGCGACAGGTCATTACGTACAGCGCCGCGATGATGCCGATGGTCTCCACATGTTTAAGG
>JAJFLF010000137.1 GCA_021772845.1 Mariprofundus sp. | reverse complement strand
CTGAAGAAGGCAAAGTGTGTCCGACTAAAGCGAAAAAAGAGTGCAATTACATTGAGAAGATGGATGCCAATAAAGATGGTAAAGTAAGTTTTGACGAGTTTAAAGAAGTGAAACAGGCTTATTTGAAAAAGAAGTTTGATCGCTTAGACAGCAATGGTGATGGTGTTATCACCAAAGAGGATAAAAAAGCAGATAACAGACAGCGCACTGGTAAGTTCTTTGATCGGGCCGACAGCAATAAAGATGGTTTGTTGAGCAAAGAAGAGTTTATTGCCGCCAAGAAAGATCACTACCGTAAATAGTAGTTGTTGTTATTTAAAGGGGCTGCATTGCAGCCCCTTTTTTGTTGCTTGTAAGGAACTTTAAAGTCTTGAGCAGATAAAGGTCATGCTTCATGATCAGCCCATGTACGAGCTGTTTGAACAATCGATTGCAATGATTCCCGGGGTAGGCCCTGCGCTGCAAAAGCGGCTCATGGCTCGTGGCATTAGTTGTATGGGTGATCTGTTACTGCATCTGCCCAAAGATTATATCGATGACCGTCATATTCAGCCGATTGCACAGCTCATTGAAGGGGAAAGTGCCCGGATTGTTGGGCGCATCGTAAGTAGGCAGGCGCGTGGTTATGGGCGTAACCGTCTGGTGACGTTGAATGTGGCGGATGATTCCGGCCAGATTTCTCTGAGCTTTTTTCATTCCGGTTATATGATGAATGATGCCCGCCTCAGCGAAGGGCGTGAAATATCAGTACGCGGTACCACTGAGCGTTGGAAAGGTTTTAATCAGATGTCGCATCCCGACTGGTGTTTGCCAGAGCAGTTTGTTCCCGGTTTTCATGCGCAATACGGTACGCTGGCGGGATTGAATGGAAAGCGCTTGAGTGGGTTTATACAACATGTTTTATCCCTGTTGTCGCCAACGGCTATCAGTCCGCTGGATGGGCCGTTAAAATCGCATCAACTACCCCTGTTGCGTCAGGCTTTGATCAATATACACCGCCCGAACCTTGTGGACCAGGAGATGTTGGCGAAATCTTTGCGACGCCTGAAATCCGAAGAGGTGATCATCTACTTGCATCTGATGCAGCATAAGAAAAAAGAGGCCGATTGCCCGGCCCATGCAGTAGATCAAGAAAAACAGAGTCAGCAACTGTTGGATAGTCTGCCATATCCGTTGACCGCTGCTCAGCAATCAGCCTGGCAAGATATTCAATCGGATCTGCATAGTGGCAGGCGTATGCATCGTCTGTTGCAAGGTGATGTGGGGGCAGGGAAGACATGGATTGCAGCTCTGGCTATGGTCAAGACTGCTGCATGTGGACATCAGGCTGCACTGCTCGCACCAACGGAAGTGCTGGCTAATCAACATGCTGAAACATTGCAGGAGCTGCTTGCGCCATTGGGTTTTGGGGTTGTGTTATTAACCGGCAGCTGCAAGGCAAAACGAAGGCGTGAGATATTGGCTGGATTAGAGTCCGGAGCGATCAATCTCATTGTCGGTACGCATGCACTGCTAAGCGATGATGTACTGTTTGATCGTTTGGCCCTGGCCCTGGTCGATGAGCAGCATCGTTTCGGTGTGCGCCAGCGATGGGGGCTGGCAGATAAACAGCGGGGCAAACATGCCGTTCATCTGCTTGGTATGACCGCGACACCGATTCCGCGCTCGCTTGCTCTCTCACTATATGGCGATATGGATTTAACTATTATGCGGGGCATGCCGCCGGGCCGGAAACCGGTTGAAACACGGGTCATTGCAGCTGATAAAATGAAACCTATGGCTGATGGTATGCAACGCATTCTCGATGTGGATGGCAGAATATACTGGATTGTTCCACGCATTGATGAGGATGAAGAAGGTGTCTCCGTGGATCAGCGGGTTGAGTTGTTGCGTAGCTATTTCCCTGATGCGAATGTGGTTGGTTTACATGGTCGTATGAAATCAAAGCAGAAGAATGAAGCACTGGATGCTTTCTCTACTGGCGTGTCTAGCATTCTTGTATCAACGACCGTGGTCGAAGTTGGTGTGAATGTGATTGAAGCGCGTTTGATCATTATTGAACAGGCAGAGAATTACGGTTTGGCACAGCTGCATCAGCTTAGAGGGCGTGTGGGTCGTTCACATGAGCAGGGCTATTGCATGCTGGTTTGCGGAGATCATGCTTCTCCTGCATCCAGTGAACGCCTCAAACAGATGGTTCATAGCCATGATGGCCTGGAGCTGGCTGAAGCTGACCTTGCCCTGCGTGGTAGTGGTGATGCTATTGGAACACGCCAGCATGGTGATGCAGGTTTCCGTCTGTTGAATATGGCTGAGGATGCAGTTCTGGTTCGCCAGTGCTTCGAACAGCTGCCTGAATTTTCCTTAAATGATGCGATGCAGAGGTTCTGGCGGCCGTGCGCAGAATCAACTGATTAGTCTATTAGACCTTTTTTATCCGGTTTTAGGGGGTAGTTGGCCCTAAAATTGCTGGTTATGTTCATCTTGCATTTTCCGATAGAGTAGTCTATCTAATGTGTAGAGAGGGGCTTTCATGTTAATTTTGACACGTAAAAAAGGTGAATCCATTGCTATTGGCGACAACATTCAAATTCAGGTATTGAATGTGAAGGGTGGGCAGGTACGCATTGGAATTGATGCGCCACGTGAAGTCGCAGTCAATCGGGAAGAGCGTGTAGAAGTAACTGAAGGCAGTGAATCTGCTTCCTCAGGCGCTATATGATTATTCACCATCGTTCAAAGCATTCTTCCTAGTCTTATACGTTATAACCTTATATCCAGGCAGTAAGCGATGCGGCTCATGGCTTCATCACCACTACATTCCGGACTTTACTTGAGCATGATAACGATTATCGTTACATCATGATGAAGTTAACACCACAGCGACAAGCTATCCTTGACATTATTAATGCCTCTCATCGTCATTGGGATGCGGATGAATTGGCACGAGCCATGTCTGATGCTGGCCAAAGCATCGGTATCGCCACAGTCTATCGAGGGCTGGCGGCACTTGAGTCACAGGGCCTGATTGATTCGATTCAACTCGCAGACAAAAAACGTTATGAGAGTGCGGATAAAGCGCATCATGATCATATGGTCTGTACCGAATGTGGCCATATCGAAGAATTTTCCCATCAAACCATAGAGCAGCTACAGCTGGCCGCCGCAGAAGAAAAAGGTTTCACTCTGACCGGCCATCAACTGGTGATGTTCGGCTTATGCCGGCAATGTAACCAAGCTCAGGGAACATAATTCTATACATAGCTCGTTTGATGGCTTGAATTACTAATGCAGGACTACCTGAATAGATAAAGCACGGTTATGATTGCCGCCATGCGTTATTCTAAAGTTTTTATTCCTACTTTGCGTGATGATCCGGCCGATGCTGAGGTGATCTCCCATAAACTATTGCTACGTGCAGGTTACATCCGCCGTGTTACTTCCGGTGTATATGATTATCTGCCTATGGGCTTGCGTGTACTGCGCAAAATTGAAGCGGTCATACGTGAAGAGCTGGCCCGTTCCGGTGCGCAGGAACTGTTGATGCCGATGGTGCAGCCGTGTGAGTTGTGGGAAAAGTCCGGGCGTATGGAGAAGTACGGTCCTGAACTGCTGCGTTTTAAAGATCGTCATGAGCATGAATCCTGCCTTGGTCCCACCCATGAAGAGGTGAT
>JAJFLF010000136.1 GCA_021772845.1 Mariprofundus sp. | reverse complement strand
AGGATGTCGAACGGGCCCTGAGCGTGATGCAGAGTGCCATCCAAGCTGAAGCCTGAATGAAGAACAGAGTCGTTGTCTCTGTTGTAAAGCCGGGCCTAGTTCTTCATAAAACGGCATCCCAATTCAGAAAACAAGAGTGTACCTTGGTTGAAGCTACCAACCGAGAGCAGTGAGTCAATGCGAGTGTCAAGAATGCGATCACCATCGGTATCTAGACATAGACTCACTTGACCTAGCTCCAAATCACTATAGTTCAATCCCGAGGGTCCTTGAGAGAGGTTTGAGAGTTTCAATGATTGAAGCGTCTTTTGTTCTCCGAGATACCCATTGTATAGGGCAAAGGTTAACGCACGGGCCGCTTGTCCATTCGGAGACACTTTCTGAGTCGGTATTGGAATAGATACTACAGTCATTCTATCGGAAGGCACCACAAGGAACGATTGCTGACTTTCAACCCCTGCGTCATCAGGACCATTCGTTCCTGATTCGTACGCGACCCCGAACTTAGGGAGCGCCAGACGTAACGATCCGCCGTCGAATGCGCTATTGGTAATGCTAGCGGTCACCAAAAACCGAGTTGCATTACCTGAGAGTGGAACATTAGCATTGGATGCCTGCCATGTCGAGTCATTAACTCTGTTGAATGTCTTGATAAACTGATCATCAACCGTGTATCCGTCGGATGTTAGATCTCGCCACAGTTTCAACTCACTCACCGCTGTTGGATCTTGTAGGCTCTCCTTGTTGTGAACAGTGATTGTTTCAAGCAGATCATTAGAGTATCCGTTGTCGGGCAAATCAAAGCTCAGCACAACAGCGTTACTCTGTCCACCAACAAGTGTAGCCGAAGGAACAGCGTTTAGCGTTAATGTGGCGGCGGAGAATGTGCTAATAGTAAAATCGTCTAGGTTTCTTACTGGGAATGATCCATCGATTGTTGTCGCCTGTGAAAACACCAGAGCTGAAGAATCAGCCAATCCAAAATTCAACGTATTACCATTCTTGCTGTTAAGGTCATTGAGCAGAGTAGTGAGTCCGAAAGTTAGGCGCCCACCCGAACTTGGGATCTGCAAACCGTTAGTACTGAATGTGGCTATTCCGTTTTGAACGATTGCAGTAGCTAACAAGCTATCCCCAGTGGCAATTATGTCAGCTGGACTGCTGTTCTTCTTGTAGAGATATACGGTGTCGATCTGACTATCCAGTTGGGATTGAGTGGCCCCTTCGGGATCAGTCGAGTATACGGTGAATGAGATTGTATCAAGCGCCGCTGGTGTTTGGTAGTGATTTGTTAACTCACCAACTACGAGTGGGTCTGTCTCTCGTCCAGGTGCTATTTCACTTGCTGTTAACTCTATTGCAGACACAAGGACTTTCCCGACCGAGCGTATAGTAAGAATCTCAGGAATGATAATTGCCTGATCTACTGGCCCATCATTACCTGAGACAACTTGAAATCCTCCAACTGGTATGCCGAATATCGCAGTGGCGTCTGAAGTGGGGAAGGAGTCCAGAATTCCGGCCAGGTAGAAATAATTGCTGTTCTGCTTTAGTGGCTGGTTGATTCCGCTAACTGTCCAGCTGTACCCTGTATACACCAATTCACCGACCAGTGTCTCCAGAGAAGCCCCGCTCCAGAGGCTGTCGCCATTGTCAACATAGAGATACAGACCTGAGAAATCGGCGCCTGTGGCAGTTCCCCAGTTACCTATTGTAAGGGAAGTAAGTGTGTCTTCGCTGTATCCGTTTCGTGGAAGCTCAAGGCCTACTAATAGGCGCGCAGTATCAAGTGTCGCTATCTCCGCGTTACCTATGCCGCTGATTGAAAACTGCGAACTGATGGAACCATCGAGAGCAATCTCTCCCAATGAATTGGCTACAGCTGGCCCAGTAGCGACAGTAAGGTCTGCTGTTATGATATCAGTCGCTGGATTCAAACTCATATCAACAATGTCACCATCGCGTGGATTTGATGCGACATATAGCGTAACTATGAATGTTATGTTAGAGTCCGGCGCTACAGATACTGACATCGGAGAGAGATTGATGACGGATGTGTCATACGCCGCTACAGCAATTCGTGTGTCACCTAGGTTATATACCGAATCATTGTTCGCGTCCAAGTATAGCGCTACAGAGTCAACATTTGATAATAGTGACGTCGAGTCACCTAGCCCTGAAGATTGATCTCGAAGCGTTATCTCAGTTATGCTCTTCGCTGTAGCATAGTAATTCTTGAGATTGAATACTAAGGCCGGAACATGGTTTTCTCTGGAGACGGCTGAGATATCTCCCAATGGGATAGTAGTAAAGAATAATTCTTCTACATCAATCAGCCCTGAAGTGTCAGCGACAGCCCCAAAGCTACTCACAGCGGACACTCGCCCGAGACCGGGCATTGTCGCGTGGAACATTCCAGATGTGTCAATCCAGCCAGTTCTACCAAGATCGTTCCAGGAGATATTCCCAGCGTCTGTGACATTTAGATCTGCATCATAGCCGATTGCGCTGAACTGGACTGAATCGTTGAGTCGAACAGTTGCTGAATCAGGTAATACCACGAGTGATGACAGAACACCAGGTGTAATTGTGAGGAATCCTGTTGTGTCAAAGTGGCTGTTGTGTTTGGCTGTCAGCTGGCCAGTTCCTACATTGACAAGACTCAAGCGAACTGACGTTCCGGTGAATTGTGATAGCGATCCAATTGAATCAGCGCCAATGAGCGACCAAACAACCGACATATCTCCGAGAGGACTGTCAGCGATATCGTAACTTCTGCAAAATACTGTTACGCTATCATTGTCTGTGGTGAAAGCGGTGTCGCCAACCAAAGCGCCGTTTTCCCATTCGATATGTACGTGATCCACTACTCCGCTCGAGATAACAGATACTCTACCAGAATCAGAGAATGCGCTTTGATAGACCGCCTTGACATAGTGATCAGGTGGAGCGATATCAGCTCCAGCGGTTAATACTCCAGCTGGAGTAATTGTTGAGGCTGTATCAGTGGTAGTCCAAACTACAGAGTCGGTTAGATTTCGCACCGCTACCAATCCGGCATCGTAGCCCCATGCTGAGAATTGCGCAGAGGCGAGTTGTTCTACTATTGAGCTATCAGGAGTAACTGTGATTGATACTATCGGGGCTGGAGTGACCGTGATTGTTACCAGTTCAAGGTCAGTGAGAGAATCGTCAGTCGCTTTGAATGTGACACTGTACAATCCTTCTTGCGCATAGTCCGGCGTGAGACTGAAAGAACCAGCGCCATTTGCGCTATCGACAAATGTAGCGCTCGCAGGGAGATTGCTGACAGTTAGTGTTGGAATAGTTGCATCAGGGTCTGTGGCGCCAACAGCGAAAACTAATGTCTGTCCTTCTTCAACAGTCTGAGGACCAATCGGCGCAAGAACTGGAGCTCGGTTTGTGTTCTCCACAGTTATAACAACAAGCTCTGAATCCGCAAGTGTATCATCGCTCGCTATAAAGAGAATGCTGTATGTTCCAGCTTGTGTATAGGTAGGTTCAAAAACAAATGAACCTGCTCCGTTCAGACTGTCAACAAAGACAGCGTTTGCTGGGAGATTCACTGCAGTGAGTGACGGTGTTGTCGAATCTGGATCAATGGCGCTGACTTTGAAAGTTAGATTGGAGTTTTCGAATACCCCCTTCGCGCCAATAGCCGAGAGTCTTGGCGCTTGGTTTCCTATAGGTGTGTACTCAAGCGCTCCAATATCAGGAGCGATACCGGAATACCCGTAGCCCACATATAACCCAGAGTCAATGCATGGAGAACTTGATTGTAGTCTGAAATCGCCATTGACAGCGTCAACAAAGAGCGGGTCGGCGCTCATACCTCCGGCTGAATCGAACGGGTCGGCCGAGTACTCCTGAGACACTGCCCAGAAATTGTTAAACGCGCAAACAACATCCACAGGACCAGATACACCTGTAATGGAACTGTCAACGATGTTGTTAAAAACCCTTGTGCCTTCAGCGTTGGACTTAATGTGAATGCCTGTACTCGCAATGTTAAAGAATGTGTTGCCTTGGATTACATTGTTAGCTGTAGAGTTTTGAATCATAACTCCATCGGCGCCGCTACCAGCGATCATACATCGCTCAACAAGGTTCTCTGAT
>JAJFLF010000135.1 GCA_021772845.1 Mariprofundus sp. | reverse complement strand
GAAGCCTGTCAGGGTGATGGTATTATCAAGGTCGAAATGCACTTTTTACCCGATGTCTATGTGCACTGCGAATCATGTCAGGGTAAACGCTATAACCGTGAAACGCTCGATATTCGTTATAAAGGAAAAACGATTGATGATGTATTGCATATGACAGTGGATGAGGCGTTGGAGTTCTTTGCATCGATTCCACCGTTGAAGAATCGTCTGACCACCTTACAACAGGTAGGCCTTGGTTATATTCAACTTGGTCAATCGGCTACCACGCTTTCCGGTGGTGAAGCGCAACGTATCAAGCTATCCAAAGAGCTGGCGCGTCGTGATACAGGGGATACGCTCTATATTCTCGATGAACCAACTACAGGCCTGCATTTTCATGACGTGGCCAAACTGCTCGATGTGTTGCATGCATTGGTTGATCGCGGAAATACTATGATTGTCATTGAACATAATCTGGATGTGATTAAAACCGCCGACTGGATTGTCGATATGGGCCCTGAAGGTGGTGATAAGGGTGGGGATGTTGTGGTCTCAGGCACACCGAAACAGGTGGCTGCCTGTCTTGAATCACATACCGGCTATTACCTCAAAGCGGTGATTTGATTTTATCCATGCTATGGTGGTGCTAGTGTACCTGACATGCAAAACTCAAAGGCTTACCGACTGATATGACACTGGATCGTTACATGCTGCGCCTCTGGTTGGGTCCCTTTGCCGGTGGCCTGATATTGGTGCTTGGTGTACTGCTATTGGGGCGCACACTTAAATTGTTGGGTACGGTATCCGATAGCGGTCAGGCATGGTTTCTCATTGCCGAGTTGTTGACTCTGACCTTGCCATATTTTTTACTGCTGACAGTGCCGATGGCTTTTTTCCTTTCCATGCAGAATACCATTGCCAGTCTGCAGCAGAGCAGTGAAATGGATGCATTACGTGCAGCCGGATTATCGTATACACGTATGTTTCGCAGTTTTTTTCTATTGGTCTTTCTGCTGTGGGGATCATTGAGCTATACCTCGATGGTACTGTTGCCCGAAGGGCAGCTGGGTTTTAATAATATTCTTACCAAAATTTATGCCCTTAAAGGCGTAATTACATTTTCACCTCAACGTTTTACCCAGGGCTTTGATGGCGTGACGGTCTATGTTGATGGTGAAGACGATCAAGGTGTTTATCACGGTGTGATTATGGAAGATCATCGTGATGGTCTATCGGTTATCTATTCAGCACAATCAGCCCGTTTTGACATGACCGGTAATGCAATAAGCGGTAATAATCTTGAGCTTCATATGAATCATGGTGTTCGTCTCGAAGGGCAGGGGGCAGATCAGCGTATGTTGGCCTTTGAAAGTTATCAGGTCGCGATTCCTGTTTCAGATGGAAAGTGGCAAGAACGAAAATCGAGCGACCATGTTACCATGATGACTCCTGGGGAGTTGTGGCAAGCAATGCAGCAAGATGCACCCGGTGCACTGGCGGAGTGGAATCGTCGCCTGTTATTACCGACTACAGTATTAATACTGTTCTTTTTTGCCTTGCCACTCTCAATAACACAAAAGCGTTCTGGCAAGGCTAGCTCCATGATTGCGGGCATTGCCCTGCTGGTGATTATTTATAATCTACAACTTATGTTTCATCGACAGGTTAATCAGGGTGTGTTCCCCGGCTGGAGCATGTGGCTGGAGCAGAGTGTGTTATTGCTTTACGGCCTTTATTTATGGAAACGTGCAGAAGCAGATCGATTGCCCGTGTTCTTCTCACATGTTGCTGGTGCGGTAAGCATATTGTATCAATGGATTATACATAGACTGGCACGACGCATAGGAAAGGCGGAGTAGTGCTCTAACCGGTTGAGTGTTGTCGGTAACAGGTGATTTGATCCTGTGCGACAGCCTGCCAATCTCTGATGAATGGCTTGGATGCTTTACCGATCCGTAGTTCGCAAGCCTTAACCCAATCAGTGATAGGCGCATCAAGGGGGAGAGTTGCATGCTCATCCAGTTCATCTGCGATTCCACATGCATCAGATACCAGCACAGGCACACCGGCTGCTCTGGCTTCTGCGATTACCATGCCATATGGCTCCTGACGGGCCGGATGCAGTAACAGATCGAACTGCCCATAGAGATGCGTGCTATCGGTTTCACCTAGGAGTTGAAAGATCTCTTCAGACCAGCCCTGAAACAGATGACGAATATCATCAGGATTGGGCCCGGCAACAATAAACGTTAGATTGGGACGCATGCGACGCATCTCAGAGACAATCTTAACTGCAATATCCAGTCCTTTGCGTTTCCACTCTTTACCGACAAAACCAATCACACCGGCATCTGCTTCAACAAGGTGATCAGGGCGTACTGGAATATGCGCTACTACACCGGGTGTGATCGGTTGAACCAGACGATTGCTCACATCGGGATAATAATGCGCTAAGGCATTGGCAATAAGTGTTGAATTGGGAATGACTGCTTTGACTTGTGGGCCACAAAACTCACGTTTTTCCAGATAGAGATTAGCCATAATGCGCAATGAGATACGTTTCCACCATGCTTTCTCTTTTACCTTGGCAAACGGAGGCCCGTGAAAGGTGGTGAAGTGGTGCACTCGCGTGCGTTCATGACTATGAATAATACGAGTTTCATCAGGATGGGCAGCAACCCAGTCTGAGATGCGTTTTGAAAATCTGAGATGCGCCAGCCAGCGTGGTTTTTCTCTTATTTTGCCAAATGCTACGACCTGAATACCATCAGGAACATCATCTCCACAAATCTCTTCACACAGTACTGTGACCTGATGACCCGCAGCAGTAAGCTCTCTGCTAAGTTCCCAAACATAGCGCTCCATGCCACCAACCGGGCCAAAACGGCGTACGATTTGAATGATGTTCAGTGTTGAACTCATGGCAACGTAGGTGGCTTGTGCCAGCCTTTTTTGCGTTCGGTCAGTTTGGCGTAGCGGTAGAAGGTACCTTCCAGGTTACCAAAGGCGATCACGAAACCTGCCCAGCCATCGAGTATGCCGAGCTTTAAAATATAGATGCGGAAAAATGCCCACAGTCCACGGGACAGGGCTTTGCCCATGCCTGCTGAGCTATTGTTGCGTTCGAGTTTGAGCGCGCCAAGCGTGGAATAGCGCATGCCCTTATCCTGAATCTGACTGAGGTCTTTGAACGGAAACTGCCATATAGCCTGTTGCATATGATCAATGCTGCCGTGGATTTCAAAACCTTCATGCACTTCGTCGTTATTGTTAAATACCAGCGCATTTTTTTTAAACAGCTGCGGTTGACGATAATCGGGATACCAGCCGCAATGTTTGATCCAGCGGCCCATAAACCAGTTGCGGCGCGGGGTATACCAGGCATCAGCCGCATTAGGCCTGCTGATGATCTCACGGATCTCAACAGCCGCTTCTGGTGTGCAGCGTTCATCCGAATCCAGGCTGAATACCCAGTCGTGTGTGCATGCACCGATGGCATCGTTGCGCAGTTTACCAAAACCTTCGAAATCAACTTGCACAATGCGAGCGCCCAATGACTCAGCAATCGTGGCAGTGCGATCCTGACTATGCGAATCGACAACGATCACTTCATCAGCCCATAAGACACTTTTGACTGCATCAGCGATTTTCTCTTCTTCGTTATAAGCGATGATGTACACGGATAACATGGTCTGGTTATTTACCTCAGTTTGATCGGATCAATCTAATCTAATTGCTTGATCAGATCGGTCAATCTGATCAATTATAAGCAAGCTCAGTTCTGAGTCACTTTTTTTCCGAACATGCGCTGCATGCCATGTTTCATATCCAGCGCAATGCCAAGTGCTGCAGGTACGGAAAATAGTGTGATTACCGTTGAAAACATCAATCCCCACGATAGAGCCAGCGCCATAGGAGCCACGAAGGGGTCATGACCACCCCAACCATAGGCGGTCGGCAGAAGACCGACTACAGTGGTAATGGCGGTCAGTAACACGGCCCTGAGGCGGCGCTTACCACTTTCAAGAATGGCTTCACGCCATGGTACTCCATCAGCGATGAGACGCTGAATAAACACAGCCATAACTAAAGATGCATTCACCACCACGCCTGTGAGTGCCACAAATCCCATCATCGACATGAATGAGATAGGCGCACCATGCAGGAAGAAACCGACAATGATGCCGATCACGCCGAATGGAATCGCCAACATCACCAGAATGGGATAACCGATACGATTAAATTGCACCGCCAGAATGGCAAAGATACCGAATAGGGCGAATACGAAACTGAAAATTAAACCGCGTACAGACTCCTGTGACTTCTCTTCTTCACCACCCAGATTTACTTTGACCCTCTCCGCATCATCAGCCAGCCAGATATCCTTGAGTTCAGATACCCGGTTATTCGCCTCTTTTGAGTTGATGTTTTTCTGATCTACTTCAGCCGATACATTGATCACACGGCGACCATCTTTGTGGCGGATGCTGCTTGTGCCTGATTTATGCTCCAGATGTGCGATACGGAACAGCGGCACAAGACCACCGCGATTATTGGGTATTTCAAGCTTCATCAATGTATCGATATCACGCTGGGCTTTGATGGGATAACGAATGGTCACATCAATCTCTTTTTTACCGCGTTTGATCGTTGATACACGCAGACCATCAAATGCAGCTCTGATATGGGTGCCTGCTGTCGCCAGATCAACACCAGCATAGGCAGCCAGTTTACGATCCATGACAATGCGTATTTCAGGATCACCTGCTTCCAGATCACTCTCAACGGCATAGACACCCTTAATGTCTGCTAGCACTGTGATCAGGCGCTCTGCTACGCGGGTCATGGCAGCTTCATCGCCACCGGTCAGTTCTACTTGCAGTGCCCGGCCAACCGGTGGTCCACCTTTCTGCATAGCAAAACTGATATCCATTTCAGGGAACAGGGCAGGGATATCTTTTTCGATCATCGCCATTACGTCATATGCGCTGACTGTCCGTTCTGTGAATGGAATAAGGATCACACGCTCAAAACCGAAGCGGTCACCAATCTGTTTCAGGGTTTCACGTTGATCTGCACTGTTTTCTCCTGCCACCATGGTGGTGGTTTCCAGAATGGCCGGATCAATGCGTTTGCGCACTTCGACATCAAGCAGTTTCAGATTATCGCGCATCTCTTCAAGCGTGGTGCCGGTAGGCATGTTTACGCGCAGATAAAAGGTCGATTCAGCACCGGGTGGAAAAAGCTGGAATTTCATGGTGCTGGCCAGGCCTGCCGCACCGAGTAGTCCTGCGATGGTCAATAAAATGGTTAAATAACGTAGCTTTACAGCCTTTTCTAAAAGCCATCCATAAATGTTGTTGATCCATGTGAAGAATGCTCGCTCTTTGACTTTCTTGTTGGCATTGGCCACATCACGGATGTGGTTGGGCAGAATAAATATCGCTTCAAACCAGGAGAACGCCAGCAACACAACCACCACAACAGGAATCGAATAGACAAACTTTCCGATAATGCCATCCATATACATCAGCGGTAGA
>JAJFLF010000134.1 GCA_021772845.1 Mariprofundus sp. | reverse complement strand
GCTTAAATATTGATCATCAGTTCTGTGTGGGGCGCACCCTAGCCAAAGCGGGATAACAAATACAAACAAGCGTTCAATTTCAATAGTTTTATTCCAGAAAGTTCTTACCTAAGTATCAAGTTCAATGATACTTTTATCAACACTGTTTACTGCATGCTCAAGTGTAGCTAACGAAACAGCAATCGCCTGCTTGGTAAGATCATCTATTAAATTAAACTGTTCATCAAATTTTGTATTTACGCGGGAAACATTCAATGATCCATCTACCACAACAGCAGCATTCATAGCATGCAAAATAAGAATCAGTGAGTTGTGCGAACGCACAGCGCCAAGAGCTTGGGTCGACACACTGGTCGACACAACAGGTTTCGATATCAACACTCCAGTCGACACCAGCCAATCAAGCATATTCTTTAGAGCACCGGATACACCATAAATATATTCAGGTGTGCTAATAATCACACCATCTGCGGCTCTAATTTTTAACATGAGATCAGCAACAGCTACAGGAATAGCGTGATCAGCAGTGTTCGGATTAAAGATTGGGATATCTATTAATCCTTCATACACCGTAAGTGTCGTGTCATTCGAGGTCAGCCCAGACATCGCTTTTAGTAAGGCCATGTTGTAGGAACCAGTCCTTATACTGCCTGGTATAGCTAATAATTTCATAATGACCCCCCAATGCCCCTTACTGATATCGATCGCACAACCATTCTCTATTAAGTGATGCTAGCCGCCCTGAGTTTCTGATCCTACATTACGATGCAGTTAGAGTGCGATATTAAACGTCATATTACAATGCTTAATCAAGATAAGCTGCAATATTCCAGATTATTTTTCAAAAATCATGCAATGATTTGGCTACATCACTGTCAGAAAATACTTTCTCATTATTTCACATCTGGCATGCATAGACCCTGATCTGATTGCGTCCTGCATCTTTAGCCTGATAGAGCCCTTGATCTGCCACCTTCATCATTTCAAGGATCGTCATGCCGGGATGATCTTTTTGATTTGTACAAAGCCCTGCACTAATCGTGAGCTTGATCTGTTGCTGCTCATAAAACAATCGCCATCTGTTCAATTGACTCTCGTATTCTTTCTATCTGAATCACAGCCATATCAGGGGCAGTATCTATAAGTAACATAGCAAACTCTTCTCCACCAACTCGTGCAAATATATCTGTTTTACGGGTTTGCAATGATATATTAGCAGTGATTTCGTTGAGAACATGATCCCCTGCTGCATGACCATAGCTGTCATTCACCGCTTTGAAATGATCAATATCCAACATCACCATGGCAATTGGGTGATGATACCGCAGAGCCACATTGATCATATGCTGAGCCTGCTCAAGAAAATATCTGCGGTTGCATATGCCAGTCAAAGCATCCGTGGTTGCCAGTATTTCTAGCGTTTTATTGGCCCTCACCAATTCTTCAGTGCATCGCGCCACCTCATCTTCAAGCTCTTTTTTATGCACATCTTGAATGTTCATCAGTTCCCGTTGCGCTGTAATACGTTGTTTACGCTCGATATTCATACGTTCGCCAAGCGCCATGGAAAGCAGAATAACCTGAATTAGTACTGTCCAGGGAAGCATATCATTGGAGATAAACGTGATTGCTATGATGCCGAATTTAGCTAGAACAATCGCTATGCCACAGAGTACCATCTGTAACCAAGCAATGGTAAAATAGACCATTGAAGTATGTTGTATACCACCCCATTTATTTAGTCCGCCCCATAAGCCAAGGTTGACAAGCATAAAAAACAGCAGCAAAGCCAGCTGAACCAACAAATGATAAGATATAACAGAAGATAAAAGTAACATGATCGTAAATGCAATGATCGCAGCGAGCAACAGCTTGCCCATCATTGATCTCGTTCTATTTAAGTTCAAATAGTGATAGATAAAAGCAGCTAGAAACAGTCCTGCAAAAGAGAGAAAAGTTGCGATATGAAGCGCCTGAAATTCTACAGAGAAACTCCACAAATATTTATAACCATAACCGGTCATACCTGCTAATAGCAGACCAATTGAAAGCACATAACCCACAAAATAGAGATAACTTGCAGCGAACGTCCTGAAATACACAAATAGATTGAAAACAGCCATGAACAACAAAACACCAAAATAAATAGACTGAATGATTATTCCATACTCTTCTTCGTGATGAAAGTCATCATAATTCCACAGTGATAATGGCACTTGCACAGAACCTTCACTGTGCACTCGCAGCAATAGCGTGACCGATTCACCAACAGGGACAACAAATGGAAAGGTAAATATTAAATGATCATCTGCGCGTTGCGAAAATGGCTTGGAATCCCCTGTTTCAAATCTATTTATTAATTGATCGGCAGAGAACAAAAACAGATCGAGTTCATCCAGCAGCGGATTATCAACCTCCAACAGCAATCGTGATTCCTTGTCGTTCTGATTCACCATCGTGATGCGGAACCAATATGTAGATTGCGAAAAACCAAAATTCAAACGTGATTCATCTGCCATTTTCCAATGCTCAGCATTGGAACTTTGACGTAGCGCATCAACACTAATCAAGCCTGACGGATCTTCGAAATACTCGACTGAACCCTGCAAGAGATAAGATTTTACTTCATAATTAACCGATACAGGTGCGGCTTGAACTGAGCCTCCCAGTAGTGCAAAGAAACACATCAGTCCTGAAAAAGAAGCTCTGAGAGAGATCAATATCATCTCCCTTTACTACGTTTCATTTCTGCTTTCATGACTTCATCACAAAATAAAACATCATTCTGTTTTAGTAGCAATATCTATACCATTTGTTGAACGTAGCAGCGATGAAAGTCTCAATAACAACATGCCTGCATGAATATTTTCTACTACTCACGCATTTATTCAACAGAATAGCCAAAGAGGTAAAATCAGGTTAAGAAATGCTCCATATCTTATCTGCTCTCGCAACAGTTATTTAAGCAATAGAAGCCAGTGCAGCATTAAATGTAGCACTTGGACGCATGGCTTTTTCCAACTTGGCGGGATCAGCATGGAAATAACCACCCAAATCCAAGGCACTGCCCTGTGCTGCATTAAGCTCTGCTACAATGATCTCTTCCTGATCAGCCAGTGACTGTGCCAATGGTGCAAACTTAGCCTGCAACCCTGCATCAGCAGATTGAGCAGCCAATGATTGAGCCCAATACATGGTAAGATAAAAGTGGCTGCCACGGTTATCGAGTTCATTCACACGACGTGATGGAGATTTGTTGTTTTTCAGGAACTGGCCATTCGCCAGATTCAATGTGTCTGCCATCACCTGAGCTTTGGCATTGCCTGTTTTAACCGCCAGATCTTCTAATGATACGGCCAGAGCTAAAAATTCACCCAAAGAATCCCAGCGCAGATGCCCTTCCTGCACAAACTGCTGCACATGTTTCGGGGCTGAGCCTCCAGCACCAGTTTCAAACAGACCACCACCAGCCAATAGCGGAACGATAGATAACATTTTTGCACTGGTTCCCAATTCCAGGATCGGGAAAAGATCAGTTAAATAATCACGCAGCACATTACCGGTCACAGAGATTGTATCCTGTCCAGCTTTTACACGCGCCAGCGCATGACAAACCGCATCCACAGGAGACATAATCTGAATATCCAAACCATCCGTATCATGATCTTTTAGATAACGCGTTACGATCGTAATTAGATTTGCATCATGAGCACGGTTCTCATCGAGCCAGAATATAGCCGGATTCCCTGTCGCTCTGGCACGCGTCACCGCCAGCTTCACCCAATCCTGAATCGGAGCATCCTTGGCCTGACACATGCGCCAGATATCACCCTTCTCAACCGCATGTTGCATCAACACGTTACCAGCATCATCGATCACAGAGACAGTCCCATCGGCTGGAATCTGGAATGTTTTATCGTGTGATCCGTACTCCTCAGCTTTCTGGGCCATCAGGCCAACATTGGATACATTACCCATAGTAACAGGATCAAAAGCACCGTTCTCTCTACAGAAACTGATCGTCTCCTGATAGACACCTGCATAACAGCGATCCGGAATCATCGCTTTCATATCATGCAGTTTGCCATCAGCTCCCCACATCTTACCCGATGAACGAATTGCTGCAGGCATGGATGCATCAATAATAACATCACTTGGTACGTGTAAGTTCGTGATTCCTTTATCGGAATCAACCATCGCCAAAGCAGGATTAGAGGTATAAACAGCTAGAATATTCGCCTCGATTTCGGTACGTTTCTGTTCTGGCAAGTTGGCAATTTTTGCATACACATCACCAAGACCGTTGCTGGCATCGACACCAATCTCTTCAAACAGAGCAGCATGTTTTTCAAACACATCTTTATAATAAACAGTAGCAGCATGACCAAACATGATCGGATCAGACACTTTCATCATGGTCGCTTTCAAATGCAGCGAAAGCAAAACACCGCGCTCTTTGGCATCACTTATCTGCTCAGCAAAAAATGCACGCAATGCAGCCCTACTCATTACAGCCGCATCAATCACTTCACCAGCCTGTAACGGTGTACTCTGTTTCAGCACAGAGATGCTCCCATCTGAACCAGTCAGTTCAATCTTCACATCACAGGCTTCATCAACAACCACAGACAGCTCACTGCCATAGAAATCACCATCCGACATATGCGCTACATGTGATTGTGAATCGCTGCTCCAGACACCCATCGCATGCGGGTTATCTTTGGCATACTGTTTGACCGCATCTGCCACACGGCGATCCGAGTTACCTTCACGAAGTACTGGATTCACCGCGCTACCCAACACCTTGGCGAAACGCGCTTTAATCGCTTTCTCTTCTTCACTTCGGGCATCTTCCGGATAGTTAGGAATATCATAACCATGGGCCTGCAGTTCAGATATAGCAGCGCAAAGCTGAGGAATTGAAGCACTGATATTCGGTAATTTGATAATGTTCGCTTCCGCTGTTTTTGCCAACGCACCCAATTCACTCAAAGCATCGGATTGTTTTTGATCTTCACTT
>JAJFLF010000133.1 GCA_021772845.1 Mariprofundus sp. | reverse complement strand
CATAGCGAAGAGGTAACGCCTGATCCCATCCCGAACTCAGAAGCTAAGCTCTTTTGCGCCGATGGTACTGTAGCGTTCGCTACGGGAGAGTAGGACGATGCCAGGAATTTAATATAGAGCCCCACCTTTGAGCTAACGCTCAGGTGGGGCTTTTTTTATGCCCTGAATTCAAGCACTAAAACTAGAAGATGACTATTGCACGGCGGGACACTGCCGATTTCTCCAGATCACAGTGATTCGGAGTATAAAGAACTATTCCTCTTGTTCTTTCTTTGACGGCAAAGAAAGAACGAAAGAAAGCCGCCCCGGAACCAGCCAGCCCTATCGGGTCCCCAATCTCAGTCATTTATAGCCGGTCGCGCTCCGCCGCTCTCATCCGTCCATACACACTAATATTGGCAGCCTGCTAGCGGGGGGGGGGTAAAAACCCACTGCTTGCTCCTCATCCATATACCTCACCCTTCGGGCGACAGATTCGTGTAAATACGCTCTCTTGAATAGTTGGTATACAAAGCCCTTTGTTGAGAGAAATCTCCAGTAGGGCTTTTTTTTGCGCCATTTTTTCTTCAAATCAATGCTAAAGCCGAATAAAGAATTTATAAGCCTTGGCTATGTAAATCATCTTTAAAGCTAGCTCTGTCGATCTTATTTGATCGGTTCCCGATGATGGCGTAAATATTTTTTTACAGAACTAAAATACCAGGCTGCTATATAATTATCGCAGGGCGTGCAATGCGGATTGTTTCCTCAATTGGAAATCAAATCAGTTGTTGAACTTTATACTCCAGTCATTTCCATGCCGGATAGGTTCAGGCCCCCCATTGATTCGGGGACGATCGAAGCGTGATAACCAAAAAATGATTTAGGCGGCAATTCTTTGTGTTGATGAGGGAGTGAATTTAACAAACCGTTGGCCGCAATATTGACATTTTCCAGTGCCGGAGCTCAGGTTGATATAGATCAATGGATGTTGACCATTGTTTGAACACTGAGTGATATCCGCGGTTGATTTGACGACGTTGCTGTTCATGTTGTTCTCCTAAGATTGTGTGTTCCCAATAATTACGATGCATAATGAGGTGTTAAAAACTCACTACAGAGTGATGAATCCAATTTCGGGGCGTTATCCTACAGCCATTATAGACCATTTCATCATCAATATTGATGAAAAACTACATTTATTTTGGGGGATTATCATTTATTTAAAGCTGTTGTGGTTCTAGATCTCAATAATCATCTGTTTTTTTGATGTAGTGCTTGTTTTAGTTGGCTCTGTTGAGCTTGTTGTTAGCGATTATTGATAGCTTATGTTTAACGATGTGTTGCAACTAAATACAACGGCGTTATAACCTCTAGTGATAGTGAGTTTGTTCATGGGAGTTACAAGATGAGTGTATTGGCTGGTATTCATGCGGTAAAACACGCCTTAGAGGCTGGCACTAGTATTGATGAGATGCTGATTGAGAAAGGTAAACATCATCCGCGAATTAATGAGTTGATTCATCTTGCTAAAAAAGCCGGTGTGAGACACTCCTTTGTGCCCAAGCAGGCCTTGCTTCGTTTGGCGGAAGGTGTGCCACATCAGGGTGTGGTTGCGAAAATGGCGAGTTCGGGTGATACCCAGTTTGCATCATTAGAGCCATGGTTGGAGACAATCGATATGGCGTCTTCCCCACTGGTTCTATTACTTGATCAAGTGACCGATCCACATAATCTCGGTGCATGTGTGCGAACTGCAGAAGCAGCTGGTTGTTTGGCTGTTATTGTACCTAAGGATCATGCCGCAGATATCACATCTCCTGTGGTTGCTAAATCAGCATGCGGTGCCTTGGCACGCTTACCTGTAATACGTGTAACGAATATGAAACGTTGTCTGGAACAACTTCAGGAGATGGGGTTTTGGACGGTTGGGCTGGCTGGAGAGTCGGATGGTTCTATTTATGATGTGGATTTGTCGGGTCCTACCGCCGTCGTGATGGGGTCAGAGGGCAGGGGGATGCGTCGTTTGGTGCGGGAAACGTGTGATCAGTTGATCAGTATTCCTATGCCGGGCACGGTAGAGTCCCTGAATGTGTCAGTAGCTACTGGCGTAGCGTTGTTTGAGATTTGTCGACAGCGATTAATGAAGTAAGAAGTGGGTGTAAGTCAGGCCGCAAGAGGCTGACGCGTTTCGATAGCAACTTTAGCAAACTTTTGACCACAGTACTGACATTGACCAGCGCTGTGTTTCAAATTGATATATACTAACGGGTGGTGTCCATTATCGGAGCATGATACTACTTCTTCAGTTGATTTGATGATGGTGTTTCGCATGATAGTCTCCCCAGACAGGTGCAGTTTTAAGTTATTCAAGGCCTGTTTTGAAATTAAAAAATTCCTGAACAGCGACATTATATACTGAAATGCGCCCTAAAAAAAGCGGCGAAACAGAAGTTGTGAGATAGAGCCTGTCAAGAGTTAGGGTTATTGTATGGTTTGGAGGTAAAATGAAGGATAGGGTGTTAATTGAAGGCCTTGAAGTACGAACTGTGATTGGTATTTATGACTGGGAGCGCGAAATCCGTCAGACAGTGCGTCTAGATTTAGAGATGGCATGGGATATTTCAAAAGCTTCGCAAACAGATGATATTGCAGACACGCTTGATTATAAAGCGGTGTCCAAACGGTTAATCTCCTTCGTGGAGTCTTCCAGTTTCGGCTTGATCGAGTCATTGGCCGAGCATTGTTCTGATATCATCTTAAACGAATTCCATGTGCCGTGGTTAAGGATGAAAATGTCTAAACCAGGAGCTGTTCGTGGCAGTGAGAATGTTGCTGTGTTGATTGAACGAGGCTCGCTGGCTTAAATGAGGCAAATGTTAGTTGGTTTAGGCTCCAACATTGATGCAGAAAAACATTTAAAAGATGCGGCAATCGCCCTTCGCGAATGCTTTGGCGAGGTTGTCTTCTCTTCGGTCTATCAGTCGGCAGCCATTGGTATGGATGGTGACGACTTTTTGAACGCTTGTTGTGTGTTTCATTCGGAATTGACAGATCTGAAGTTAAAGTCTCAACTCAAGATGATGGAAGATGCGCAGGGAAGAGATAGATCAGAAGGCTCATGGAAACCGCGCACACTGGATTTGGATCTATTGATGTATGATGGTGATGTTATTGATGATGAGTTGAATCGTTATGCACATGCATGTGTGCCTGCATCAGAAATTGTGGATATTAAAGTGCCTAATGATTGTCTGGGTATAGTGGAGAAGCTTGAACTTCGCTTGTAAAACGATGCGTCCACCTTACTATTCTCAAATCTTTTATTATGTGCTGTTTTTAGTGCTATATACTGATTTTTTTTGGGGAGATAACGATTCATGTTAATTGCAGTTCCAGCAGAAACCCAAAGTAAGGAAAAACGCGTTGCAGCAACCCCCGACTCTGTCGGGCGCTTTGTCGCTGCCGGTTGTGAAGTGGTTGTGCAAAAAGGTGCCGGTGTTGCAGCCAGTTTTCTTGATGCCGACTATGAGGCTAAAGGCGCTAAGCTGACGGATGGTTTTGCAGCAACATGTGCGAATGCTGATCTGGTGTTGAAAGTGCGCGCACTTAATGAACAAGAAATTGGTGCGGTGAAAAAAGGTGCTGCAGTAGCAAGTTTGGTAGCTCCATTTTCTAATCCGTTATTGCAACAATATGCTGATGCCGGCATCGCATACTTTTGTATGGAGATGGTGCCGCGTATTTCACGAGCCCAGAGCATGGATGTGCTTTCATCGCAGGCCAATATCGCTGGTTATAAGTCGGTGCTGTTAGCGATGGAACATTATCAGCGCTTTTTTCCGATGTTGATGACGGCTGCAGGAACAGTGCAACCAGCCAAGGTGTTGGTGATGGGGGCTGGTGTGGCCGGTCTGCAAGCGATTGCAACGGCGCGTCGTTTGGGTGCCAATGTTGAGGCCTTCGATGTCCGTGCTGCTGCAAAAGAGCAGGTAGAGAGTCTGGGTGCGAAATTTATTGAAGTAGCCGCGGATGCGGATGCAGAAGATGCCGGTGGATATGCCAAAGAGATGGATGATGATTACAAACAGCGCCAGTCTGAGCTGATTGCAAAACATGCCTCCAAGTCTGATGTAATTATTACAACCGCACTGATTCCGGGTCGTCCAGCTCCAGTATTGATTACTGAAGAGATGGTGAAAGCTATGCGGCCGGGTTCGGTGATTGTTGATATGGCTGTTGAAATGGGTGGAAATTGCCCGATCTCTGAATTGGACCAGGTGGTTGAGAAGCATGATGTTACTTTGGTTGGTATTGTTAATATCCCGGCCCTTATGGCGACAGATGCCAGTAGCCTGTATGCCCGCAATCTTGTGAATTTCATTACGCCTATGCTTGATAAAGAGAGCGGCGCGCTACTTATTAATATGGAAGACGAAGTGATTGAATCCTCCTTAATTTGTAAGGACGGAGCATTTCTTAAGCCGAAATTATTAAATCAGGGAGCTGTCTCATGAGCTTGAATGCAATAAGTACAGAAGCTGCATCAACTGCTGCTGCACAAGGGGCATCAGCGGTAGATCCTGTTGTTTTTTCATTCACGGTGTTTGTGCTGGCAATTATTGTCGGATATCACGTGGTTTGGAATGTGACTCCAGCATTGCATACGCCTTTGATGAGTGTCACCAATGCGATTTCCAGTATTATTATAGTTGGTGCAATTCTGGCTGCTGGCCCTGTTGAAATGAATCTGGCGACAGTGCTGGGTTTGATCGCAGTCGGTTTGGCATCGGTAAATATCTTTGGTGGATTCATGGTGACTCAGCGCATGTTATCCATGTTTAAGAAGAGGAAATAATCATGTTATCTGCAAATATGGTGGAGCTTGCTTATCTGCTGGCGGCCGTTTTGATCATTTTCGCTCTCAAAGGACTTGCCAGTCCGGAATCGGCGCGTCGCGGTAATATGTTTGGTATGCTGGGAATAGGTATCGCTGCATTGGTTACCTTGCAAATGGATTCGGTTCATAACTATGCATGGATTGTGGCGGCACTGGTATTCGGTGGTTTGCTTGGTGGTGTGGCTGCGCGCAAGGTGCCAATGACGCATATGCCGCAGACTGTTGCTTTTATGCACTCTTTGGTGGGTTTGGCTGCTGTCATGATTGCGGTATCTGCTTTTCTGGATCCCGTGACTTACGGAATAGCCAACGCTGAAGGTGGGTTGTATATGGCCAGCCGTGTCGAACTGTTCCTCGGCACCTTCATCGGAGCGATTACCTTCACAGCATCACTGGTCGCCTTTGGTAAATTGCACGGTGTATTGCCCGGTCAGCCGCTAGTGTTTGCCGGCCAGCATATTGTTAATTTGATTCTGGGTGTAGTGATGATTGCCGCCGGTATTATGTTTTGTATGACAGGTGGGATGTTGCCATTTATGGTGATGTTGATGGTTGCGATGGTGCTTGGCGTATTGTTGATTGTG
>JAJFLF010000132.1 GCA_021772845.1 Mariprofundus sp. | reverse complement strand
GGCATGACACTGGGTCAAAAAGTGACCCCCCTTGATCGTGTTGGCCTGTATGTGCCAGGTGGTAAAGCAGCATACCCCTCTTCCGTATTGATGAATGCAGTACCTGCTGAAGTCGCTGGTGTCGAAGAAGTAATCATGGTGGTTCCAACACCGAATGGTGAAATCAATGAACTGGTTCTGGCTGCCGCTTATGTTTCCGGTGTTCAGCGTGGTTTTGCTGTTGGTGGCGCACAGGCCGTAGCGGCACTGGCTTATGGCACAGAGACCATTCCAGCCGTGGATAAAATTGTTGGCCCGGGTAATAAATATGTAGCAGCAGCCAAACGACAGGTCTTTGGTACCTGTGGTATTGATATGATTGCCGGCCCTTCTGAAATCGTAGTGGTCGCCGATGGTGGTAACCCGAGCTGGATTGCTGCTGACTTCTTATCTCAGGCTGAACATGATGAAGCTGCGCAAAGCATTTTAATCTCCACGGACAAACATCTGCTAACCCAGGTTGCCAGCTCCATTGAAGCGCACCTGGCAGTGTTGCCGCGTGCCGCGATTGCGCGCGCATCCGTTGAAACCCACGGTGCTTTGATTCATGTGCAGAACTGGGATGAAGCTGCAGATGTGGTCAACACCATTGCACCGGAACATCTGGAGCTGGCTCTGGAAGATCCTGATGTGATGCTACCCTCCATCAGACATGCCGGTGCTATTTTTATCGGTCACTTTGTTCCAGAAGCACTCGGTGATTATATTGCTGGCCCCAACCATGTACTGCCAACCAATCGCACAGCGCGTTTCTCTTCTCCATTGGGTGTCTACGATTTTCAGAAACGCAGCAGTATCATTCGCGCAACCCGTGAGGCGGTTCAAAAAATCGGCCCTGCTGCTGCGCACCTGGCCCATCGTGAAGGCCTGCAAGCGCATGCTTTAACACTCGAACTGCGCCTGAAAGATAATGGATAAATAATGGCACTAATATTATTAAGCGGTCAGACTGTAATCTCCCTACATGGATGTAGGGCGGATGAACGAAGTGAATCCGAAAGCGTAGCAAAACCACGTTTTTGCGAAGCGACTATGAGCGCGAGACAGGATGTTTTAGCGCGGGTGAGAACGAATTGATCAGAAAAGATATTAAATCCTTATCGGCTTATCATGTTCCGGACAGTTCCGGTATGATTAAACTAGATGCTATGGAAAACCCGTTTCAGATACCGGACTCTTTAAAAGAAGCCTGGAATGAGCGCTTAAGCTCGGTTGACATCAACCGTTATCCGGATGCGGATATGGCTGACTTGCGCGCGAAAATTGCACATCACGCTGGTGTAAATGCCGATCAGATTCTACTTGGCAATGGCTCTGATGAAATCATTCAAATGATTATTATGGCTATCGATCCTGGCACCTGTGTTGTACCTGCCCCTACTTTTGTGATGTATGACCTGATTTCACGCTGGTTCAAACGCCCTGTCGCTACAGTGCCTCTCGCTAGAGATTTCAATCTCAATGCCAATCAGTTTCTGCAGGTATGTGGGCGTGAAAAAGCAGAAATTGCATTTCTTGCCTGCCCGAATAATCCAACCGGCAACCTGTGGCCGGAAGAGACTATTGCCAGAATAGCCAATGGTTTTGATGGACTATTGGTCATTGATGAAGCTTATGGACCGTTCTCTGAACGCACCCATACTCACCTTATCGCTTCCAATGTATTGGTTCTGCGCACATTCTCCAAATTAGGCTGGGCCGGCCTACGTCTGGGTTATGTCATTGGTGAAAGCGACACCATTGCTCATCTGAACAAAGTGCGCATGCCATATAATATCAATGCACTGACACAAGCTGCCGCCTCATTCTTACTCGACCACTTTGATCTGTTTGAAATGCAAGCCGCCGAAATCAAAACTGAGCGTGAACGCATGTCTACTGCATTAGAAACGTTCAACGGGGTGAAAACCTACCCATCACAGGCGAATTTCATCTTGATTCAGGTGCCTGATGCCAATGCAATCTTTGATCAACTCAAAGTACGCGGTATCCTGATCAAAAATATGCATGCCGCTGGTGGTCTGCTCAGCAACTGTTTACGCATCACGATTGGCAGCACGGATGAAAACGATGCAGTGTTGGCTGCAATGGATGAAATAATCAATGGAGCTCCAGCATGACTCGAGTAGCAAGTATTGAACGCAACACCAAAGAGACACAAATCAGCCTCTCTATTAATCTCGATGGCAGTGGTATTGCTGAGCTGAACTCCGGCATCCCTTTTCTTGATCATATGCTCGAACAGATAGCCCGCCACGGCCTGGTTGATTTAACGATTAATGCTAAAGGTGATCTTGATATTGATGCCCACCACACGGTGGAAGATATCGGTATTTGTCTGGGTGAAACCATACGTGAAGCTATTGGCGATAAAGCTGGCATCGTACGTTATGGTCATGCTTACGTGCCGTTGGATGAAGCCCTCTCTCGTGTAGTGCTCGATTTTTCCGGTCGTCCGGACCTTGAATATCACGTCGATTTCCCTAAAGAGATGGTTGGCACGTTTGATGTCGATCTGTTTAAAGAGTTTTTTCAGGCTGTCGCCAATCATGCCCGAATCAGCCTGCACATCGATTCACTGCGCGGTAAGAACAATCACCACATCATCGAAACCGTTTTTAAGGCATTTGGTCGCGCTCTGCGCATGGCTGTGGAAAATGACCCTCGTCAGAGCGGCATCCCCTCCACTAAAGGCGCGCTGTAAAGCCTCCTTTAGTAAGCTTTATATGATGAATCACAGTGCACGGCAGGAGCCTCTAGCCCGATGAAAAGAACCGGATTAATTAATTATGGCATGGGCAATCTACACTCTGTTGCCAAAGCTTTGGAAAAAACTGGAGGCCAGGTTGAATTGGTCTCTGATGCAGATGCGCTGAAAACATATGATCGCATCGTATTGCCCGGTGTAGGTGCCTTTCGTGATTGTGCCACAGCCCTTAAAGAGACAGGCATGGATGTAGCGCTCAAAGAGAGACTGGCCGCAGGTACGCCTTTTCTTGGTATCTGCCTTGGCATGCAAATCCTGATGGATGTCTCTTATGAGTTTGGCCGATATCCCGGCCTTGGCATTGTTTCCGGAACAGTAAAACATTTCCCTGAAGATCACCCTGAACGCGGTTTCAAAATCCCGCATATGGGCTGGAACGATGTTATTTTCTCATCACAAAGAGAGACACATCCGGTGCTTGCACCGTTAGCCGGTCAGCAAGTCTATTATGTGCACTCTTACTGCTGCACTCCAGTAAATCCTGAACATCTATTGGCTGCCTGCTCATATGGTGATCACCCCTTTGCTGCGGCAATCGGGCATGACAATGTGGTCGCAGTGCAATTTCACCCGGAGAAATCTCAACGCGCAGGCCTGGCGATGCTGGAATCATTCCAGCAATGGAAACCCTGAAAAAAAAATCATGAGAGCCCGGTTGATAGCCGGGCTCTACTTGCAATAAATACTGCTTTTAATCAAATCACTGTACCCTATTTCTCACACATACAGAACAGAACATTACGCACATTAATAACAATAATCCTGCTATAACAGACACTTGATAGATTAAAATGTCGCCACCACTCTAAAATAGGCTAATGTAATCTATGTCACATTCGATTTGAATCTCAACTCTAGCATTGCGGCATACGATGTGTTGCAGGAGTTACGAATGAAGATGTTTGCATGGGTAAGTGGTTTATTATGTATCGGTTTATTAAGTGGGTGCGGAGACAATGCTGATCAAACCAGCGTGCGGTCTGCCGATTTGGCAGTCAGTAAATTAGCAGCGGTCCAGGCCGCCCTTGATCAGGTTGTTGACGCCAGAGATGCCATCAAAAAAGCTGATGACGATAAAGTAGTCGCACTTCAAGCAGCAAAACAAAAACGTGAAGCAGTCAGACAGGCCATTGCCCTCGCCACAAAAGAATCAGAGGTCTTAAAAAAAGATGCCGCCATGCGAAGCCGCTGGGCACAAACAACACATGATCAGGCAGTTGCAACCCGAAAGTTATTATTAAAAGCCGCCATGGAGCAATCGAATGCAAGAGCACTTCTTCTTGAGAAAGAGAAAGCGCTTATAGAAATTCGCATGCTGGATGATCAACATCAGGTTGATGCCAAATTAGCGATGCTTGGTCAGTTAAAGGCAGATAGATTGCTGGCAGTAGTTGTTGAAGCAGAAAGGATCGCTTCTCTCTCCATTAACCTGGTCACACCAAATGCAGCAAGTGGAAACAACATTGATCAAAGCACCAACATGCACGCACAACGTGGGAAAGAAAGTGCTCCTGTTGCTACTGCAAACACTGTGAAGATCGCAAAACAATCGACAAGCAACACCAGCGCCAGCAAACAAGTTAAAAAAACCTATTCCAAAGCTAATGTTAAACTGTCCAGTGCAAATACCTTCGCCGATGCTCAACGAGGCCATGGTCTGGCTCAAAAATGTCAGCGCTGCCATAACTTTGAACCCAACCAAGGAAAGAAATTCGGTCCCAACTTATTCGGTGTAGTCGGTCAGCAGGCGGGTAAATCTCAGGACTATAAATATGGGGCAGCACTGGCGAATGCCAACTTCTCATGGGATGAAGAAAAACTATCGCAATGGATTTGCAACCCCAGCAAAACGATTAAACAGCTGACCGGAAATAAATATGCAATCACGAAAATGACAGCGAAAAAAGTATGTGGTCAGGATGCCAAAGATGTGGTGGCCTTTTTACGCACCCTAAAAGCACAGGCATCTAGCAAGAGTAAAACGAACAGCTAACAGGATTTCATCATTTAATGCCGTAGTGATGCACTCGCGACTTCATGTTGCGGGTGCATTTCTCGTTTATAATCGTCATCATTGCGCGCATGAAAAACACGAACCCATTTGAACTCATTCCCGCTATTGATTTGAAAGGTGGCCACTGCGTACGACTGAAACAGGGCCGCATGGATGACGCCACCGATTATGGTGATAATCCTGCTGCCATGGCTGCCCACTGGCAGACACTAGGCGCCAAACGTCTGCATGTTGTAGATCTCGATGGCGCATTTGCTGGCAAACCAGCCAATCAGGATGCAATTCGCGCTATCTGTGCAGAAATGACTATCCCTGTGCAACTTGGTGGTGGTCTGCGTGATCTCTCCATGATCGAAGCAACCCTTAACCTCGGCATTCAGCGCGTGATCTTAGGCTCTATTGCTGTTTCTAACCCAGCTTTGGTTGAAGAAGCATGCAAAGCGTTCCCCGGTCAGATCTGTGTCGGTATCGATGCAAAAGGTGGCATGGTTGCAGTACACGGTTGGGATGATGTGACTGATGTAAGTGCAATTGATCTGGCTCTTAAATTTGAGGATGCCGGTGTTGCATCGATTATTTATACCGATATTGCCCGTGACGGCATGATGACCGGCCCGAACATTCCTGAGACCGTCAATCTTGCCAAAGCAATTTCGATTCCTGTTATTGTATCCGGTGGTGTGGCTAAAATGGACGATGTCACAGCCTGTGCTGTGCATGTAAAAGATGGCATTTGTGGTGCGATTACAGGCCGTGCTATTTATGAAAATAGTATTGATTTTGCAGCAGCAATGAAGGTTCTGGGTTAATGCTTAGCAAACGTATTATCCCCTGCCTGGATGTTGCGCATGGCCGCGTAGTCAAAGGTGTTCAGTTCGTCGACATCATTGATGCAGGTGATCCGGTTGAAGCCGCCATCAAATATGATGAACAGGGTGCTGATGAGCTTACCTTCCTGGATATCCGTGCCAGCCATGAAAGCCGCGACACGCTCTATCATATGGTCACCGAAGTAGCCGAGCATGTCTTTATGCCACTTACTGTTGGTGGTGGTGTGAAAGCACTCTCTGATATCGAAAACCTGTTACATGCCGGTGCCGATAAAGTATCGATCAATACTGCTGCCATCTTTACACCTGAACTGGTCAAAGAAGCTGCTGAACGTTTCGGTTCATCCACGATTGTAGTGGCAGTAGATGCTAAATCTGTCGATAATCACTGGGAATGTTTCACCCACGGTGGCCGCAAACCTACTGGCATCAATGCAGTCGATTGGGCTAAACGTATGTCTGATTATGGTGCCGGTGAAATCCTGCTAACGAGCATGGATGCCGATGGCACCAAAAATGGCTACGACATCCCGCTTACACGCGCTGTATCTGCTGCTGTAACTGCCAATGTGATTGCCTCTGGTGGTGTTGGCACATTGGAACACCTTGCCGACGGATTAACCGAAGGCAAAGCTGATGCAGTACTGGCTGCATCTATCTTCCATTTCGGCACATTCACCATTGCTGAAAGCAAAGCATACCTGGCTAAAAAAGGTATCCCGGTCCGCCTTTAACGCATAACAAGAATCAAGAGGCCCTGACACTAAACTAGGGTTTCTTTCTTATTTACTCACGAATAACACTGAATACAGCAAAGAACTAAAAACAGCATTCAGATTGCTTAACCCTTTTTTAGATCCATGCGTGCTTTGTTCATCTCATCCTGGGTTTGGATGGCTTTGACGTTGGCTTCGAGTGCTCTTTGATCCACGGTCATCTTAACCATGTCCTGAGCGGGTTCTGTCGTAGACATTGATTGGCCTGCTGTATTTTGCATAGCGGCACGCGCTTCAGGGCTGATATTTATTTTATCCCCTGTTTGCACTGCCCTACTGGCTTTAAAACCATCCGTATTAACATTGGCAATATTATTCGCCGACACTTCTTGTGACTTTGATGCGTTGCTGATTGCAATAAGATTTGCTTTAACTTGCATCACGTCTCCTTTTATTAATAACATAGCCTTTATCGGAAGAAAAACCTGGAACTTAAATAGCTAACTCTTGAGCGCCCTATTTATCATGATCCGATTTCGCTCAAAACTGACCACCATAAGAAACATTATCGGCGCATGTAGATTGTAAAATCATTGGGCAGGTAATCATCTCGCATCTGCACATCTGCACACAGAGCCCTGCAATAGTCGACTATCTCTTGAGGCTCAACACTTTGCAGATCGTGCGCTTTGATTTTACGGGCATCCAGCATATTAAATGCCAGCCCCTTTCCACACAGGGCAAACATCGAATCAATCATTTTACGGGCGTATTCACCGTTATCATGCAGCTGCTCATTCATGGCCCCGGACAGGACAACCCAGTCGAACGACTTGGGCTCAAATTCAAAATCAAACAGCTCGCCACACAGCAGATTAGTATCAGGGTGTTTTTCGCGTGCTGTCCAAATCAGATCAGGGGAGAGATCAATGCCGCTAAAATGGGTGATTATTCCCTGCTCTTCAAGCCAGCTTTTCAAATCCGCAAATCCGCACCCTACATCCAGAACCGTATCACCACATTGAATGCCAATCTCGGCCAGCACCCGAAAGCGAATCTCCTGAATCTCCTGGCTGCTCCAGTAGAGCGCATTGGGGTGATGACCATGACGTGTAAGGCTATCGCGGTGCCTATCAACAATGCGTTTGCGTTGTTCTTTTTTCATATGGGAAA
>JAJFLF010000131.1 GCA_021772845.1 Mariprofundus sp. | reverse complement strand
AACCACTGTTGAAGAGATGCTGCTCACCTTAGACTGATTACGATTTTCAAGATAAGCATAGTTATAGGGAACCTGCTATAATTATGAGGTAGGAGGCTCTCTATGGGGTGTGATCCTGACAATCAAGAGACTACAACTTGCGAATGTGGTGAGCCGATGAGCGGCATGATGAAAACGTGTGTGAAGCGGGGCAGATGGTTTCCTCTGTTTCCTATCGTTGTAGGCATCATTCTGTTCTGCATTGGTTATTTCTGCAGTGCTGAAGTGATTAGGGTGTTATGGCTGATCCTTTCAAGTCTAGTCACCCTGATGGGAGTTGCTGGTCTGATTATGGTCAATGCGATGTTGAGAAATCGTTCTGATCTATAACAGGGAATCGAAATGAAAGGCATCGCAAGTATCGATCTAAGTACATGGATCATCAAACATCGCTTGTGGTTAATGTTCGCGTCAATTCTAATCCTCTTAACTACTGCTTTTGGAGCACAATTCTTAACGATTAATAATGATACTCGCGTTTTTTTCAGCGATAAAAATCCGCAACTAAAAGCGCTGGATATACTGGAAAACACCTATAGCAAAGATCAGAGCATCATCTTTATCATTGCTCCAAAGAATGGAAATATTTTCACCCCTGAAAAGCTGGCGGTCATTGAGAAGATGACGAAGAGAGCCTGGCAGGTTCCTTATTCCAGACGTGTCGATTCGATCACAAATTTTCAGCATACCTACGCCAGCGAAGATGATCTCATTGTAGGGGATCTGGCTGAAAATGCGGAACAGTTATCGCAAGAAGAAATTTCCCGTATCAAACAGATAGCACTTGCCGAACCTATGTTGATCAATCGTCTGGTTTCTCCTTCGGGGCATGTCAGTAGCGTTTTTGTAAACTGTCTCTATCCCGGAGAGTCGTTGAAAGAGGTGCCAGATATTACCGCCTTCTCGCGTGATCTGACGGCTGAGTTTCGTGAGCAATATCCTGATATCGATATCTATCTTTTCGGGACTATACCGGTGGATAACGCTTTCGGAGAAATCAGTCTGGATGACATGCAGAACTTGATTCCATTCATGTATCTCACGCTGATTATCATTATAGGTTTGAGCTTGCGTTCAGTGACAGTGATGTTTACGACCTTTCTGATCATTTTGATGTCTGTGGCGACCGGGATGGGGATGGCCGGATGGCTCGGAGTCAGTCTTACCACAGCATCGATTGCGGCTCCAACCATTATCATGACGCTGGCAGTGGCCAACAGCGTGCATCTCCAGTCCACGGTCTACCAACTTATGCGAGAGGGAACGAAGAAACACGATGCCATCGTCGAATCACTAAGAGTCAACCTTCAGCCCATTTTCCTCACCAGCGCTACCACTGCCATAGGGTTTCTCTCGATGAATTTTTCTGATGCACCGCCGTTCCGCGATCTGGGCAATATTGTGGCAATCGGAGTGATCGCGGCGCTCGTCTATTCGGTGGCTTTCCTGCCACCACTGCTGAGGATTCTGCCACTCAGGGCAAAGCAGAAGTTTATTCCTAAAGGATCCCAATGCTGCAGCTGGCTGGCAAGTTTTGTAATCAGGCGGTGTGACATCATTTTCTGGTCATCTCTGATAATGATTTTACTGCTAAGTGCAGGGATGATGCGCATCGAATTCAATGATAACTTTGTCCACTATCTCGGCGAACGCTATGATATTCGGCAGGCCGCCAACTTTTATGAGCAAAATTTAAGCGGTTCAGATGTGATCGAGTACTCGCTTCAGTCGGGAGAGGCAGGCGGCATCAGCGAGCCCGAGTATCTGGCTACGGTAGAAGCATTCGCCAACTGGTACAGCCAGCAGCTTAAGGTAGTTCATGTGAGTGCGATCACCGATACGATAAAACGATTAAACAAGAACATGCATGGCGATGATGAAGCCTATCACCGAATTCCTGAATCGCGTGAGTTGGCGGCCCAGTATTTGCTGCTTTACGAGATGTCGCTGCCATTTGGACTGGATCTCAACAATCAGATCAATGTAGACAAGTCAGCGACAAAATTCACGGCCATCATCAGGGATACATCAACCAAAGAGATTCGTGAACTTGATGAGCGCGCACGGGAGTGGTTGCAAAACAACGCACCTATTGAAATGTTTACCTATGGATCAGGTCTGTCGGTTATCTGGGCGCACATATCTGAGCGCAATATCCAAAATATGCTGGGTGCCGCATTTGGCGCTCTGGTACTGATCTCTTTGATTTTGATCTTTGCGCTTAAGAGCGTTCGTCTTGGCCTGCTGAGTCTATTGCCAAATCTTGCTCCCGCTTTCATGGCCTTTGGTATTTGGGGTATCACGGTGGGAGAGGTGGGGCTCGGTCTGTCCGTCGTGGTAGCGATGACACTTGGAATTATCGTCGATGACACGATCCATTTCATCAGTAAATATCTTCGTGCTCACCGTGAGCAGGGCATGGGGCCGGAAGAGGGGATTATTTATGCCTTCCACACTGTTGGTACAGCGATGTGGGTAACGACGGCTGCACTGGTCGCAGGCTTTCTTGTGCTCACACTCTCTGGTTTCAGGATGAACGCTGAGATGGGCCTGCTCTCTGCAATTACCATCCTGCTGGCACTGGTATTGGATTTCCTCTTCCTGCCGACTGTGCTGATGAAGAGTTACAAACAGAGAAAGAAAGTAGCTGATTCATGAGCTGAAGTGTCACTTGTTAATGTAATAACTACCTAAGGCTGTCCTCATTAAAACTGGCTTAAATCTTGCTGTATCTTTTGGTTAGAATAAAGAGGGCAGGGACAAAAGGTGTTAGAGCTTTGCTGGTCTTAATATTGTTAGATATTGATGTGATAGTTGGTGGTTCTGGATATGATAGATGATTATTGATATATCAGAGAAAGTTGCGCACGGCACATACTGGCTTAAGAGTTTTGTGCTTGCTGGGGTTGCACTGTTGCTGTTGGCGGTGATTACGGGTTCCTGGTATGCCATAGATGATGCAGATAAACACGAACGTCATCAGGTAGGTGATCAGCTGCAGACAGTGCTTACGACTGCACATGAGATCATTAATGTTTGGGCGGAAAATCATTTCGAGAAGATTCATAGAATATCAGATAACCGCATTTTATATGATCTCACTGTGGATTTGCTTGCGCTTCCTCGTAATAAGGAGGTTTTGCTTAAGAGTAGTCCACTTGCACAGATACGGAGCCATCTTGCTAAGGAGATGGAAAGGACCGAGCAGCAAGGTTTCTTTATTATTGCTGCTGATGGGATCTCTATCGCTTCCAGGCGGGATACAAATATCGGTAGTATTAATCTGATTGCTAAACAGCGAAGCGATCTGTTTAACAGAGTTTTTAAGGGTGAAACTGTTCTCATTCCACCGATTATATCCGATGTCTCTTTGAAGAGTGAAAAAGGTAATATTGAAGATGCTCCACCTACCATGTTCTTTTTGACACCAATTAAAAATAGTGCTGACAAGGTTATTGCTGCTTTGAGCATTAGATTAGACCCAGCTAAAAGTTTTTCGCGTTTCACACAGATGGGGCGAGTTGGAGATTCAGGAGAAACCTACGCTATTGATAAGCATGGTTTAATGATTTCTGGCAGCCGTTTCGAGGATCAATTGCGAGAAATAGGCCTCATCGATAAAACGCAACAGAGTTCACTCAATATCCATATTCGAGATCCGGGCGGTAACCTTCTCGATGGTCGTACATTACCTTCGACTATTGATTCGCGTCCGCTCACGCTGATGGCTTCCAAAGCGACTGCCGGAAACAGTGGTATCAATGTAACCGGATACAGGGACTATCGTGGCGTTTCTGTGATGGGTGTCTGGTTATGGGATGAGAAGCTCGGCATAGGCATGGCAACTGAGATAGATATGAATGAAGCGATGCAGACGTTTTATAAGATTCGATCTACGATTTACATCGTACTGGGTATGACGCTCTTTCTCTCTCTGCTTCTTACCGGAATGCTTCACTTGCTGGGGCGCAGTGCCAACCGCTCTTTGAGACAAGCCCGTGATGATCTGGAACGTCAAGTGGATGAGCGCACTTCGAACTTGCAGGAGGCCAAAAGAAGTGCCGAAGAGGCGAACCGTGCCAATGAACTGTTATTGCACAGTATCAGACAGCAGAAGTTCGCACTGGACGAAGAACATGCCATTGTTGCCATCACGGATGTGAAGGGAACAATCACATTCGCCAATAAAAGGTTCTGTGAAATCAGCGGTTATTCCAGTGAAGAACTGATTGGGCAGAATCACCGTATACTCAATTCAGATAGACAACCTAAAAGTTATTGGAAATCTATGTATGAGACGATAGCCCGTGGCGATGTGTGGCGTGATGAAGTGATGAACAGAGCCAAAGATGGGCATCACTATTGGGTAGATGCTACGATCATTCCATTTATGGATATGGACGGGAAACCGGAAAGTTACATCTCCATGCGTACAGATATCACTGAGCGCAAGGTAATGGAAGAACGCTTACGTTTTACACAGTACACTGTTGATCATGCTGTTGATTTTGTCTTCTGGGTGAGACCTGAAGACGGCAGTTTCGATTACGTTAATGACACTGCTTGCGAAGTATTAGGTTACAGCCGTGAAGAGTTTAATGACATGTGTATTCAGGATATCGATCCCGGGTTTCCCGTGGGCCAGTGGGATCAGTGGGTAGAGACACTGCAGGCTAATCCGTACGTTACTGCTGAGAGAACTGCTCGCCGCAAAGATGGTCATGAATTTCCGGTAGAGGGGGTATTCTACCTGTCCGAATTCCATGGCAAGAAAACAATCATCGCTTACACGAGAGATATCACTGAACGTAAGCAGATGGGGGAATCTATTACAGTTGAACGTGAGAGATTACAGACAATTCTCGACACCAGTCCTGTAGGCGTATGCATCACCATAGATGGCATTTTACAGATTGCGAATCCACGATTTACAGAGCTCTTTGGATTAAAAAGTGGCGAAAGTATGTTGCTCTCTTATGTGGATCCAGAGGATAGGAGTAAAATACTGGATATCTTAAATAGGGATGGTGAGCTTCGCGATTATGAGTTCCAAAGTTATGGACCAAACCGTGAAATTCTGGATGTTTTGCTCAGCGTTCAGTCGATAGATTATAATGGTGAAACTGCTTACCTTGGTTGGCAGGTTGATATCTCTGACCTGAAGAGGGTTCAACATGAACTCTCGACTGCCAAGCAGCTGGCTGAAGACGCTACAAAAGCCAAGGGTGATTTTCTTGCCAATATGAGCCATGAGATTCGCACGCCAATGAATGCGATTATTGGTTTGAGCCATCTGGCTTTGGCTACAGAACTTAATCATAAACAGCATGATTATATCTCGAAGGTATATAACTCCGGCCAGAATCTCCTCGGCATCATCAATGATATTCTGGATTTCTCCAAGATCGAAGCGGGTAAACTGGATATGGAGGAGGTCGATTTTGACCTGAATGGAGTGTTTGAGAACCTTGTTAGTGTGGTGAGTGCTAAGGCCAGTGAAAAACATATGGAGTTTCTTATATATCTTTCACCAGAGGTGCCTGTAGCGCTTTGTGGAGACCCACTTCGTCTTGGACAGGTGTTAATTAATCTGGCCAATAATGCTGTGAAGTTCACCGATTCCGGGGAGGTGACAATCAATGTCACTGTTGTTGATGAGGGTGCCGACAGGGTTAATCTGCGTTTTGAAGTGAAAGATACAGGCATTGGCTTGAGTGCGGAGCAGCAGAGAGGACTATTCAAATCATTCTCACAGGCCGATGGTTCTACCACCCGCAAGTATGGTGGTACCGGTTTGGGCTTGAGTATCAGCAAAAA
>JAJFLF010000014.1 GCA_021772845.1 Mariprofundus sp. | reverse complement strand
GTGTGAATTAAGCTTGGCACTCAGCGCGGTACAAACATGGTGTAACATCACAGCTTTCAATGCGGCCGAAACAATCAGTATTGCCTTCAGCTATTTGAATAGCGTGAATCAGATCATTTTTGCTTAGTTTAGCAGCACTTTTCAGGCTCAGCTCTTTAGCTGTTACCAGCAATTCTTTCTTGGTTATTTTCTTTGTACTCATGGGATTATTTTTCCTTGAATTTTATTATTAATTATATTAATTGCGGCGCATAGTAGCTGCCGAACCCCTAAGTGCAAGAAATCAAAACAAAAGTTGCTTTGGAACTGTGGCTTTTCCCCACAGCCGAGACATCAGCGGCTCAGCCTTATCAACATCCCCACTGCTCCAAAAAACGATCGACGCCGGTTTATCCTGCTTTTCATCATTTGCCAATAACAGTAGTTCGCTCATCAACAATTGACGCCGCAACTCGCGGGCAATGGCATCTCCTGTATCTATCACTGTAATATCTTCACCAACGATCTCTCTAATCATATGTGATACAAAAGGATAGTGCGTACAACCCAATACCAGCGTATCAACACCCTTTTCAATTAAAGGGTCAAGGTACGAGTGCAGCAACATGCGCGTCTGATCCCCATCCAGATCACCCTGCTCAATCTGTTCAACCAGACCAGGGCAGGCCTGCACAATCAATCTTGCATCAGCCCCATGGCGCAGCCCTAATTGTTTGAATTTATCACTGGCAACTGTGGCACTGGTTGCAAGAACCCCCACCACACCTGCCAGACTATGACTGACAGCAGGTTTCACTGCAGGTTCCATACCAATGACCGGCACATCATATTTCTGGCGAATACGGTCTACCGCCACTGCAGTTGCAGTATTACAGGCCACCACTATCGCCTTACAACTCTGCTCAACAAAAAATGCAGCGATAGACATACAGCGTTCTTCAACCAGCTCATCCGATTTGCAGCCATAGGGCATGAAGGCAGAGTCTGCGACATAAATCAAACGTTCGTCAGGCAACAGCGCATGAATATGGGCAAGCACTGACAGCCCCCCCACACCTGAATCAAACACACCAATGGCTCGTTCTTCTACTTTCATTCAATCCTCATCATCCTCAAATAGCTGCGCAGACTAACAATAATTTCTGTAATGAAAATGCAGGCACCAATGAGCCTCTGTGCATAACAAAACAGTTCTCACACACCACGCTTGAAGAGATCCATGCTTTGGGCAGAGTGCCTTACATGAAAAAAGGCGATGACGATCCACATACGTGGTTAAATGAACACGGTGATTACCTGTATCGTTTTGCCATGTCTCGCCTGCATAATGAAGAGCTTGCTGCTGATATGTTACAGGAAACACTGCTGGCTGGCTGGAAAGGTTTTGATCGTTTTGCCGGCCAATCGACAATACGCACTTGGCTGGTCGGTATCTTAAAACATAAAATCATTGATCATATTCGTCGTGAAATTCGCGGGCGCAATCTTAACGAGGCGATTGAGAACGACCCAACCTCAGCTTATTTCAATGCCAATGGCAGCTGGAGCGAAGCTCCCAATGCATGGAAAGAGAACCCTGAAGATCTTTTCAGCAATGAACAGTTCAATAAGACGCTGGAATCCTGCATCGACAAACTACCGGAAAAGCAGCAACTGGTGTTTCGCATGCGCGACATTAGTGGTGAAGATACGCAAACCACTTGTAAGACATGCGACGTTACAACGACCCATCTTCACGTACTGCTACACAGGGCACGGCTTGCTCTACGGATATGTTTAAATATTCACTGGTTTGGAAAAGGAAGCGCATCATGAAACATGCCTGTAAAGAAGTAAGCAAACTGGCATCCGACAGCCTTGATCGGCCGCTTTCGTTCTTTGAACGGCTGAAATTCAAACTGCATCTCTCCATGTGCGGCCACTGCCGTGATTTTGATAGTAATATAACGCTCATTCACAACATCACTGAAATGATGCATGCAACCGATTACGGCCAGACCCGCCTCTCAGAGCAACAGAGAAAGCGACTACATGACAGCTTGAATAGTTCGATAGAATAAAAGCGTTCGCGTACCTACGCGCTCAGTAAGATAAAAACTAGACCAGACGTAAAAACGATCTAGTTGTTGGCCGGCAACATCGCACTCCAGATATGAAAACCATTGGTATTACCTTTTACCTGATGTTCCTTACGCGCTTGTTTATCCACTTTACGATCAGAATGAAAATATATCCGGCCATTTTTCGCAAATTCAGGAGCACCATCTTTTGCTTTATCTGTAGTTAATCGCGTGAGATTCCGCCCATCATAACTAATCATCCAGACGTCCCAATTGCCCTTATTACTATGACGCACTCCGACATCACCCCTATTGGAAGTAAACGCCACCCATTTTCCGTCCGGACTCCAGGTCGGCTGCACATCAACAGAACGACCTTCGGTCAACTGAACCAGATCAGAGCCATCCACATTCATCATAAACAGATGCCAACTGCGTCCTGCCTGCATCGAGAAAACCAAACGCTTACCATCAGCCGAAAGTGATGGATTCAGACCAGATGCGAGCTCTTCCTCCACCCCTTCTGCACTAATTCTCACCAAATGCGGTTGCTTGCCGCCAGTCATCTTCCAATTATCAAAGGAGAACCTGGGGGTTTTTGACTTTTCATATTTCGGTGCCATTCGACGAGAGGGAGTATGCAAACGCACAGCAATAATACTGCCATCTTCCAGCACTATAGGGTCTCTTAATTCACCATCCAGACGCCCATGTAAACGCTTGATCACTCCGCCGCCAATCGGTTTCTGCCATAGTCCAAGGCTATCTGCACGATGCGATAGAAATGTCACATCTTCATCACCAAACCAGGCAATAGAATCCAACACCTGTGCATCATGATCAACCACAACACTGATTGGATCACCATTTTCTACCAGCCTACGTGTAATCATATGCTGATGTTTTTTTGTGGAGACCGTCAAGAAATACTTCCCGTCAGGTGACACCTTGGGAAACATCTCACTTCCCCTGTTTTCAAGAGTAATCAATTCGGCCCCATCAAATTCAAGCAGCGCTTTATCCTTCTGCTGTGAACCTGAGGCAGCCTCCAGCCAATTAAGAAAATCCTCGGCCTGCACGGATGGCGCAAAGGTCAAAAACATTACAACGATAATTACAATGCGATGCATATCTGGCCCCTCTTACTTGAGTTTCAACTGCCAGATATTCCAACTTGAGACCACATCTGTATGAGGTTTTTTC
>JAJFLF010000130.1 GCA_021772845.1 Mariprofundus sp. | reverse complement strand
TTTTTGCTGCTCTCTTTTGCTGGTTATAGTTTGATTCTGATCTCTGATACAAACAAACTTCTGGAAGCGAACGCCAAACAGAACGCTGAAGAGCTGACTTTTATATTAAAAGAGTTCCGTGAATTATATTCAACTGAAGTGGTAAATCGTGTGTTGCCTCTCGGTGTTGAGGTTACCCATGATTATCAGACACGGGAAAACTCTATACCACTGCCTGCTACACTGACTGTTGAACTTGCTAAAAGAATTGGCGCTCACGGCCATGGCGAAACTATACGCTTGTATAGTGAATATCCTTTCCCCTGGTCAGTGAATGGTGGAGTAAAAGATAGCTTTGAACTGCAGGGCATTGAGGCGCTTAAGAACAATCCTGACGAGCCATTCGGCAGAATTGAGAGCTTAAATGGAGTAGAAACTTACCGTTATGCTACTGCAGATGTCATGGGAAAGGGCTGTGTAAACTGTCATAATAGTCACCCTCAATCGCCAAAACGGGATTGGAAAGTAGGCGATGTCCGTGGTGTGCTTGAAGTCAACTTCCCTACGGTACAACTGGTTGTTGATGCGAATGAAAAGGTTCAACAGGATATTATTATTACATTCCTGATTGCGACTGTTTCTTTGGTTCTCCTGATGTTGTTTGTTTTAAGACAGGGACGTGAAAAGGGTAAGTTAGAAATAGATATGCAATTCAATGCATCCGAGCTTATCTCGCGCGAACGCCAACTCTCTGCAGTACTCGATAATGTTATTGATGGCATCATCACCATATCTGAACGGGGAGTGATTGAGTCATTTAACCCGGCGGCAAACAAGATATTTGGATACAGCAATGAAGAGGTGGTTGGTCAGAATGTGAAGATGCTGATGCCTGAGCCTTATCACAGCGAGCATGATGGATATCTGGATCATCACATCAATACAGGTGAGAAAAAGGTGATTGGTATTGGTCGTGAAGTAACAGGTAAGCGTAAAGATGGTTCTACTTTTCCAATGGACCTGGCTGTTAGTGAAGTGATCATTGATGATGTCCGTCATTTTGTAGGTATCACCCGCGACATCACTCAGCGCAAACATGTTGAGCAGATGCAGAAGGAGTTTGTTTCCACTGTCAGCCATGAACTGCGCACACCTTTAACTTCAATACGGGGCTCACTCGGCCTGATTCTCGGTGGTGTCACAGGTGAGCTGCCTGAAAAAGCGAAATCGCTACTGACCATTGCCAACAATAACAGCGAGCGGTTGATCAATCTCATCAATGATATTCTTGATATGGAGAAAGTCACCGCTGGAAAAATGCAGTTCGATTATACAGTGGTAGATTTGGTCAGTGTCGTTCAGCTGGCTGTCGAATCGAACAAGGGGTTTGGCGACCAGTTGCATGTCAGCTTTGAACTCATCACTGCTCCTGATGATGCAGTGATGGTGCGAATTGATGAGAAACGCACGGCTCAGGTTATGAGTAACCTGCTCTCCAATGCAGCCAAATACAGTCCAATAGATGATAGTGTAAAAATCTCAGTCACAACCTCAGAGAAGTCTGTGCGCATCTCTGTTCATGATAACGGCAAGGGTATCCCTGAAGAATTCAAATCAAAAATATTTGGGAAGTTCAGTCAGGCCGACAGTTCGGATACACGCCAGAAAGGTGGTACAGGTCTCGGTCTGAGCATCACCAAAGCCATTGTTGAACAGCAAGGCGGCAGCATCGGTTTTGACAGTGAAGCAGGTGAAGGCACAACCTTCTATGTCGATCTCCCACTGTGGGAGGCTATTAAACGAAGGCAAGAAGAGCGCAGGAATGAAGAGCGAAGAGTTGAATCACGTGACGTTGAAGAAGAGCAGCGGCAGTCAGAGCGTCGGGTGGAGGAACGCAGGTTGGCACAATCCAGTCTTACTTTGGACTCAGACAAACCACTGGTGCTGGTTGTCGAGGATGACAAGGATGTCTCCAAGCTCATCTGCATTTTACTGCAGAAGGAGGGCTATCAATTCCATCAAGCCTTCAGTTATCAGGAAGCCGTACAGATGATACAAACCCATCAATACAGCGCCATTACCCTTGATCTGATGATTCCCGGTGGCAGCGGGCTCTCACTGCTGCGCGAGTTGCGTGATAATAAGGTTACCGAGGAGCTTCCAGTCATTGTTGTTTCGGCCAAAGCCAATGAGGGGAAAATCGAAGCTAAAGCATTCAGTATGGTGGACTGGCTTGAGAAACCTATTGATGAAAAGAAACTGATGGGTTCCATCAGGGTAAGCTTGTCTCACCTTGAAGCCAGAAGCGCACGTATCCTGCATGTTGAAGATGATCATGATCTTGCCTCCATTATTGACTCAGTACTCCCCAAAGAGTTTCCGGTGATCAATACCACAACACTAGAGCAGACAAAACAGCTATTGAAAAATGAGCGGTTTGACCTGGTACTTCTTGATATCGGCCTACCTGATGGTTCCGGTCTTGAGCTGTTGCCCATATTTAATAGCCAGGAGCATCAAACCCCCCGTCATTATCTTCTCAGCTCAGGATGTCGGCCCCGAAATTGCTGCACAGGTGAAGGGTGTTCTTGTCAAATCAAAGACTGATAACAATAAACTTATTCAGCAGATTAAATCTGCGATTAACAAATAGAGCTGAAAGGAGCCTCCACAATGCAGACACTTGAACGTATTCTTTATGCAGAAGATGAAGTAGATATTCAGCAGGTGGCAGAGCTAGCGTTGGAGGTGGTAGGGGGCTTTACCCTGAAAACTTGTAATTCCGGACTGGAAGCAGTCAACGAAATTGAGCTCTTTGCACCGCAGCTTTTGCTCTTCGATGTGATGATGCCCGATCTTGATGGGCCGGGTGCTTTGGAAAAAATTCGTGAGATCGATGCCTATAAAAACACCCCGGCTATATTCATGACCGCCAAGGTTCAAGCTGCTGAAGTGCAACGTTATCTTGATATGGGGGCTGTTGATGTGATCCCCAAACCATTCGATCCCATGA
>JAJFLF010000129.1 GCA_021772845.1 Mariprofundus sp. | reverse complement strand
CCCAACGCTCCTGAGCCATCACATCCACTTCGGAGAGCTTCCACTGGCGCAGAGGATCGTCTGTACGGCGATCAAAACGTTTCTGCTGAACACTCTTGGTCACACTGAAATAGATCTTCACCAGGATCGTTCCCTGACGTACCAGATCCTTTTCAAAACCAACCACACCTTTCATGAAGTTTTTATAGTCCTGATCAGAACAAAAACCGAACACAGGCTCAACCATGGCACGGTTGTACCAGCTGCGATCAAACATGGCGATCTCACCACCATGTGGAAACTGGGATACATATTTCTGGAAAAACCACTGACTGCGCTGCTCATCAGTAGGTTTGCCGAGCGCAATAATACGATAATGTTTCTCATTCATATAACGGCTTACACGACGAATCGTGCCGCCCTTACCAGCCGCATCCCTGCCTTCAAACAAAATAATCATGCGCTTTCCGGTCTCTTCAAGATGTTTCTGAAGATTGATCAATTCAGCCTGGAACGGTTTTAAGTCCTGCTCTTGCTGATACTTAGTCAAAATCTTTTTAATCTTCTCATCACTCAGTGCATGTTTCTCTGCCAGTGCATCAAAACATCGTTCATTCGTACTCGGCACCTCCTGCGATCCATTAAGCTGGATTACTTCACTGTTTGCCGTTGTAGTCATGTTCTAAACTCCCTGTTTACAAATCTGATCCTCAAAGCAAGAGGAAAAAAACAGTATACATCAGTCCAACGAAAATACAAAGCTGATACAGAGCCAATAAATTTATTTGTTGGCGCTATTTCCAACACAAGGCATCATGAGCACATGGAAATTATCAAACTTGTTCCAGATGATGATTCAGTTGATCGCGGCCCTCTGGTAGGGGCAATTGATGTCGGCTCCAATGCCATGCGCCTCGGCATCGCCACACAGGATTTTGACGGTACCGCTCAGCTCATCCAGCGCTATCGTGAACCCGTTCGCCTCGGCCATGATGCTTTCACCACTGGTATACTCAGTCAGCAATGCATGGATGATGCTGTAGAAGCATTTATTCAGTTTCGACGTATTCTTGATCAACATCATGTCGGTGAGTTCAGGGCCACAGCAACCAGCGCCATGCGTGATTCAAAAAACGGAGCCGAACTTCAACGGCGCATCCTCGATGAAACAGGTATTACTTTAGAGGTTATCAGTGGAGAAGAGGAAGCACGACTGGTGCACTACTCTATTGCCCGCCGCACTGATCTCACCAATAAATTTACCCTGCTGATCGATATGGGCGGTGGCAGTGTTGAAGTCACACTGTGTAATGATGGTGAAGTAGTATCAGCTCAAAGTTTTAAAATTGGTACCGTGCGCCTGCTAGAGGTGTTAGGGCAAGAAGGTGACTTCAACACACTGCTCTCAGAATATCTTGATGGCGCACGCAAAAAAATAAAAGAGATGATCGGCAGACGAAAAACCGACCTATGTGTCGCAACAGGTGGCAATGCCGGAGCTATTGGCGAATTAGCACACCAGCTATTAGATACTGAATCGGCTCATCGCATCAATCGAAGTCAGCTCAAAAAAACAATACAAATACTGACTAAACTCAGCCTGGAAGAGCGTATTCGCGACTTAGGGCTTCGACCAGACCGGGCCGATGTCATTCTTCCAGCCGCTATGGTTTTTCATGAGATCATGGAGATCGGCGGCGCTAAACAGATGGTTATGCCTGATGCCAGTCTGCTTGATGGTGTGATTCTCGATATGGTAGACAGTGAACAGCGCACCTTCACATCCCAACGGCGCAACCTGTTGGCCTGGGCCCGTAGCCTGAAAAAAAAATACCACGTATCACACAGATTTGGCAAAGAGGTAGCACGTCTGTCTCTTGAACTTTACGATCAAAGCCACGAACTGCATCGCATGCCTCACCGTGACCGGCTACTGCTTGAAATCGCATCTTTGGTGCATGAAATCGGCCTATATATCCGTGTCGGTGGTTACCACAGGCACAGCGCCTATCTGATTTCTGTATCGCCACTACTTGGCCTCAGCAAACGTGAAAAAAGAGTTCTCTCACAAGTGGTACGCTATCATCGCAAAGCAGGACCATCAGAAAGCAATGAAATCTTTGCCTGCATGTCTGATTCCGATCAGACAAAAGTCTGGCAGTTAAGTGCACTACTGCGCTTAGGCATTGCTCTCAACAAAGAGCGTCGTGGCCGTGTAGAGGATGTCGATGTTGAAATAGATAAACAGAACATCACGCTGCGTCTTGAAGGTGATGGCGACTTAATGCTGGAACGATGGGCGGCCTTACAAACCATCGACTACATCAAACAGGCTTTCGATAGAGAACTGCACATTGATCTCAACCTGAAGGCAGATATCTAAACATAAGTTTCAGCGCAGCACGAACAACAAGCCCTATTGGCAAACATCTTGCTAAATGTATTTCTAATCGTGTGGTATCATGAGAGTTTTATATGGGGTGGGTAGTTTATAATGGCTGAAAAGAATCAGGAAATAGAACATGAACCGCAACTAAAAGGCTTACGCAAACTGCTGAATACCCTCTTATTTGATACCGATGCCAAAATAGGCAAGATCGTAAACAACCTCATGCTCTCTTTAATCTTCGTTGCAGTTACAGCATCCATGTTGAATACCGTTGACGACCTGCATCAGAGCTGGGGACAATGGATCGAACCGCTCGAACACAGCCTGCTTATTGTCTTTGCCTGTGAGTTTCTTCTGCGTGTATATGCAGCCAGAAACCGATGGCATTATATAAAAAGCTTTAATGGCATGGTTGATATTGCGACAGTTTTACCGCTGTTTCTTACTGGTGATGCATTTGTCATCGTACGGCTATTACGTTTGGTTAAAGTCATCCGTGTAGCTGTCTTCTTCCCAGTCGTTCGTGCTCTGTTTTCTTCTCTGCATGGCTCCCTCTCACTACTGTTTGGTGTACTCGGCACTATCCTTCTTATTTCCATCATGGTTGGTAATTTAATTCACATCATTGAACCACAGACATTCAATAATGCGTTTGAAGGCATCTGGTGGTCTCTGGTGACCATGTCCACGGTGGGTTATGGCGATTTTGTACCGGCAAGCGTATTAGGTAAAACCCTTGCCGGTGGTTTGATTATGTCGGGCATCTGCATGTTTGCCATGATCACAGCTGTAATTTCTGTGCGAGTAGGACGCATGGTCAACAATATGGCCACATGCAGAGATTGCCATCATGGCATTTCTCAGGATCACCCCTACTGCCCACACTGTGGAACACATCAGGTCAAGGGCAAAGCACTCATTGAACCGGATAATATCTCTGTAGCCCCAAATCTGGCGGATGATCTATAAACACGACTGCTTATACCCTTCCCTGCGTATCTAACCCGCACAAACCCAGATCGGGTTAATGCATTAATCCAGTAGCGTTCCAAGTTTCTGCATGAGTGAAACCTGAGCACTCTTCTCCAGGCCTCGTGCTTTTAAACGCCGATATTTGCCATCTGATTGCAACTGCCATGTACCACTGTTATCCGTCAGATAGGGAGAGAGGCCTTGTGCAATCACCTCACGACGCAATGCATCATTGCGAATCGGAAAACAGGTTTCCACGCGGCGCAACAGATTGCGTCCCATCCAGTCAGCACTGGCACAAAAAACTTCCGGTTCACCATCATTATGAAAATAAAAGAGCCGTGAATGTTCAAGGAAACGACCTAGAACCGATCTGATACGAATGTTTTCCGACACACCCGGGATGCCCGGCCGCAGACAGCAGATGCCACGCACCACCAGATCAATTTTCACGCCCGCTTGTGAAGCTCTGTATAGAGCCCGAATAATCTCCGGCTCCTCCAAACCATTCATTTTGGCACGGATTTTTGCATCTTTACCAGAACGTGCTACCTCTGCTTCACGGTCAATACGCTCAATCATCCCTTTATGCAGCGTGAAAGGTCCAGACAACATCGCTTTCAAACGCATCGCCTTACCCAGACCTGTCAGTTGCTGGAATAGCTTGTGCACATCTTCACCCAACTCAGGATCACAACTCAATAGACCAAAATCAGTATAATAACGGCTGGTCTCGGTATGGTAATTTCCCGTTCCCAGATGCACATAGCGGCGCAGATGTTTGCCTTCACGCCGCACAATCAGAACCATCTTACCATGGGTCTTATAACCCACCACACCATATACCACCTGTACGCCGGCGGCACTCAAACGGCTGGCCATCTCGATATTTTCCTCTTCATTGAATCTGGCCATCAACTCAATCACGGCCACCACTTCTTTGTTCGCACGTGCGGCACGAATCAACGCATCAACAATCGGAGAGTCCGGTACCACCCTGTACATCGTCTGTTTAATCACCAGCACATCAGGATCAGCCGCGGCCTGATTAATCAGCTCCACTACAGGTTTAAAGCTCTGATAAGGATGATGCAATATAACATCCCCTTCCTGAATAATAGCGAACATATCCTGATCTTCGACCTTCAAACGCGCCGGAATGCCCGCTTCAAAAGGAGCAAACTTCAAGTCGGGACGGTCAACATCATCATACACGGCAGCCATGCGATACAGATTCACCGGCCCTTCTACCCGATAGAGATCACCCTCCTTCAGCCCAAATTGTTGTAGTAAGAACGAATACAGCTTTTGCGGACATTTATTGGATACTTCCAGTCGCACCGGCACGCCAAAACGACGTTCCAACAGCTCCCCTGCCACCGCCTTCTTCAAATCGACAACTTCTTCCTCATCAACGAGCAATTCACTGTTGCGTGAAATGCGAAATTGATGACATGACTTGGCTTTCATGCCGGGAAAGAAATCACCCACGTGCGCATGAATAATGGAAGAGAGGAACACATAACAATGTTCCGAGTCAGCAATTTCCGCCGGCAAACGAATCACTCTCGACAACGAGCGAGGTGCCTGCACAATGGCATATTTGGCTTCTCGACCAAACGCATCTTTGCCTTCCAGCGCCACGATGAAATTCAGAATTTTATTCAACACTCTTGGAAATGGATGCGACATATCAAGACCGATTGGTGTTAACACAGGCAACAGATCGCGTTTGAAAAAT
>JAJFLF010000128.1 GCA_021772845.1 Mariprofundus sp. | reverse complement strand
TAGGCCGTTGGACAGTTTTTCTGGCAACATTGGAATCACACGATCGGGGAAATAGAACGAGTTACTGCGTTCCAGAGCTTCTTCATCCAACGCTGAACGTGGTTTAACGTAGTGTGCTACATCAGCAATGGCTACCCAGGTTTCAAAGCCGTCACCGCGTGGCAATACACAAATTGCATCATCAAAATCGCGGGCATCTTCGCCATCAATAGTAACAAACGGCAAATGTCTTAAGTCTTTACGGTCATCAATATCTTTTTCTGCCACTTCGTCTGAGTAGTTCATCGCTTCGGCAACAACCTTGGCAGGGAACTCTTCTGCCAAACCCAGTTCGGCAACAATCAGATCGATCAAACGGGATGGTGCGAGTTCATCACCCAGCACTTCCTGTACGCGGCCACGCAGTGGGCCGTCACCGCGTGAAATTTCGATGCGTACCCAGTCGCCATCGCTTGCGCCATTACAGTCTTTATTGGCAATGAGAATGTTTTGCGTAATTTTGCGAGAGCGTGGTTTGACCATGGCTTTGTTGCCCTGAATCAGGAACTGGCCAACCAATATGGCTGAAGCATGCTCAACAATGCGCACCACTTCAGCAGATTCGCGCCCACGACTGCGTACAGCACGCACCTCCACGGTATCACCATGCATCAGGCCATTCATCTGTTCATGCGGCAGGAAAAACCCTTTTTCTACGCCAACAACATCAACAAAACCAAATCCATCCGGGTGGGCGGAAACAGTACCAGTCCATGTTTGTTGATCCTTTTTAACTACATTACCCCAAGGGGATTTAGATTTTCCATGACGTTTTTGCTGGCTTGGACGCTTCTCACTCTTATCCCAAGCGCTCTTGCTGCGAGGAGATTTTGCCGTACTGCTATCATCGGATTGCTTGCTGGAGGCGCGTTTGCCCCACTGACCTTTACCAGAACTACGTTTTTCATCGGAGCGTCCATCAGAGCCTGCTTTATCCCATACACTGTTGCTGCGACCCGATTTATCTGCGTGTTTATCATCCGAGCTTTTGCCCGAACCCCGTTTGTTCGTAGTTTTTTTAGGCCATTTGCCCGCGTTATCCGCTTTATTGTTCTTACTTGACACTATGTTGCTCCATCCTATGATTGCGCGCCTTCATAGGCCCCGCAATGCGGGACACTATAGGCCGAGGTGGCGGAATTGGTAGACGCGCTAGCTTCAGGTGCTAGTTTCCTCTTGGAAGTGCTGGTTCGAGTCCAGTTCTCGGTACCAACAAAAAAAGCCCAGATGACTCAATGTCATCTGGGCTTTTTGCGTTAGGGTTTTCTTCAAATCAAACCGAAGTGACTCCATGTCACCTGGGCTTTTGTCTTAAACTGATCGAGTCTGACTTCTTAATTGATTAACCATCATACAGTGGAGCGCTGGCATGCAAGTCCCGCCAGAAGGCCATTCCGAGAGTTCGGTCCTTTTCCGCATAGGAAGGTATATGTAATAAGCGCTCTCTTAATCGTGCAGCTGCCTGTTCGAATGTATTACTTTTCAAATTGTGAGATTGATCTCTGCTGGAAAAATTCTGTCGTCCCGTCGATAAATGATTGTCTTTCGAAGCCATGGCAGCTCACCTCTCGTTCTGGAATCCAATAAAGATATGCTCATGAGGCTTTTGTATCAACAGCGAGATAATAACATGGGCGACGTAATCTATGATTGCGTCGATTTAGTACGGGATAGAAGAAATTCAAATTGCTGGTGATAGATAGCTATATAATTAGATAAAGGCATTCCTTTTGCCTCCTTTATTGTTTTCCGGGTGCATGCATACAGTCTGTAATGGCTGCGCCTAAGAGATGGTTTGCACTGTGGTCTAGCTATATTCTCACATAACAATAAAATACCATAATGAGCTTCCGCCGAATGATTCCTTTGTTGCTGATTGCACTGCTTTTATCAGGCGCATGGTTTAGTGCTCCAATCTGGTTATCGAAAGCGGCAGAATACTTTTTAAACGAGCAGCAGTGCAGTGAAGCGGTGCTTGATATTGAAACGGTTGGCTGGAACAGTAGCCAGATAAAGAGGCTCTATTGTAAAAATCGAGAAGGCACACTGGAGTTTGATCTCACAGATGCTGTGATTCACTACAGTGTTTCAGAGCTGTTGGAAAAACGCATTACGCATATCAAGCTGGATAGTATCGCTATTCAGCTTCGCCCCTCTTTACAGAGTGCTCCTAAGGCAGCAGTACCGCTGCTGACTACGCCGGCACTGATTCTGGAAGCGCTTCCAGTATCCAGTTTTGAGATTAGTAATATTTCTCTGCAGCGGCAAAATAGTGATGGAGAGATCTTGCAGCAGCTCAGTGGCAAGGCCAGCTACTCTGATCAGGGTTTATCGCTAGAGTTACATGAGGACTCTTATCTGCAGGGTTTGCGGGTAAGTGTTGATCTGGATAAAAAAAATGGCATTCGAACGACGATTCAGCAAGGTGAAATATCTATTATTAAAGCTGATTCTACGATGCATAAAACAGCTGATGGTATCTCTATTGAAGGCATTGCCGACATTGAACTTGCGCCCTTTTCGAAGGCGCTAAAGCCGTGGTTAGACATGCCAGATATGCAGTTGAAGGGGCGATTGCATTCCATCTGGCAGGTTTCATTGCCACTACAGTCAAATCAACCGCTTCTGCAACAATTGAATATAAGCTCGACAATCAATCTGGATTTTGCACTGAGCAGGCCTCATTTAGGCCGGAGTCAGAGCCCGAGCCAGGGACATGTGAATCTGGGCCTGACATACAAACAAGGTCTGGGCACGTGGCTTATTGATGAGCAGTCACTGTTAAGCTTTGGTGATAAGCAAAAAAGCACTGTCGATATATCAAAGCTGTCAGGATCATTCTCTTTTGCCGAATCTGGCTGGTCAGCATCGATTGCTGAGAAAAGTGAGCTGCATCTAAAAAATATTCATATCGACGATATATTTATTCCTAAGCTGAAAATCAAAACAAGCACACCAGTAGCGTTTGCAGGGGATGCGAAAGGCGGTATCAGGCTTGTAAATAAGGCTGCGGTGGTAGTGACATTGCCAGTGCTGAAGCGGCATAAGCACTCTAATATAAAAGGATTGCGCATAAATCTTGATCTGAACGAAAGCAATCGGATCAGTGCGGCGGTTTATCAGGGCAGGGCATTAATTCTTAAAACTAACGCCACCATGCAGAGAACTGATGACAGTATCTCAGCTGAAGGCGATGCCGACTTTAAACTAGGCCCATTCTCGGTTTTGCTTAAACCATGGTTCAGTCTGCCAAAATATAAGGTGGCGGGAGAGTTGCACAGCGCGTGGCAGCTTTCGTTGCCAGTGCAAAGAAAAGCAGCAGGTAAAACCTTGTTAGAGCAGCTAAACGCCACTGCTTCACTCAAGTTGAATGCTATATTGAAGGCGCCGAATGCAGCTCCGAGTCGTGGTAAAGTAAACCTCAATCTGAAATACAATCAGGGTGTGGGAAGCTGGGTCTTTGGTGAACGTTCACAGTTGGAGTTTGATCAGAAGAACATAGTGACTCTGAAACTATCAAAGCTCTCAGGCTCGTTCCGTCAAACTGAGCCAGGTTGGAGCATTGCGATTGCAAAGAACAGTTATCTGCAGGTGAGTAACATCCTCAGCGATGGCATTGCTATTCCTCATGTTCAAATCAAAACTGCCTCCCCAATAGAGATTATGCTGAGTCCGAAAAAGGATGTGAACATGGTGAAAGTGGCCAGGCTTTCGGCGGCAATGCCAAGCATGCAGTGGCAGGAGAACAGTCTGTTCAGCCGGGAGATAAAGCTTTCGATTGATCGCGGCAACATACTCTCTCCATCAGGCAGCTTTGCCATCAGTGCTATTTCGTTCGCATCACCAACTGTGCGGCTGCCAGAAAGTAATGTTTCAGGCTCATACAGGCTTTCATCTAAGCGGGTTTCACTGACTGGATCGTTGGATGCTCAACAGGCTGGTATTCACTTTAACTGGCAGCTGAAACATCACCTTGCTAGGCAGAATGGCATGCTGGATTTCGCATTCAAGCCGCTGCTTTTTGGTGAGGCTGGTATTGATCTCTCCAGGATCATCGATAGTCAGGATGAATATGCTATCGACAGTGGTGCAGTGGATTTTGTGGGTCAGCTGAAATGGCATAAAGGTGAAAAAAACGAGCCGCTCAAACTTGAATCTATGTTGAATCTGGGCCTGTCGAATCTGAAGGGCCACTATAAAACGAATCAATTTGCAGGACTAAGTGGAAAGCTGCTTATTACAGGCGATGAGAAAAAATTAACCGTGGCTCCCACTGTTGTGTCACTGGATACTCTTTCTGCCGGCGTGCCAATCCATAATATTAGTATGCATGCTGCGCTTAGTTATCCACTGCAAGGTTTGGCGGCGATCGAGATCAATCAGTTTAAAGCCGAAACGTTGGGAGGCGTGATTTCAAGTGAACATGTTTCCATTGATCTTGCGCGGGCCAGTAACCCATTTTTACTGCGTCTCGAACATATGGATGCAGGCCAGATTGCGAATATCAGGCAACAGGAGGGTTTATACGTTAAGGGTTTTCTCGATGGTAGTTTGCCTTTCGATTGGGGCAGTGAGGGACTGAAAATGACGACGGGAGCGTTAGAGTCGAGCACAGCAGGCGGTTTGATCCGTTACCTGGGTACTGAGTATGTACGCAGGTTGGCAGCCACCGATCATGCTACCAAAATGGTGCTGGATATTATGAATGATTTTTACTACAAACAGTTGAAGATCGGGGCTGACTATATGCCTGATGGCGAATTGAAATTGAGTATTCATCTTAAAGGTAATAACCCTGGATATGAAAAAGGCAGGGCTGTTGAGTTCAATTTTAATATTGAAGAGAATATTCTTAAGTTGTTGCAAGGCCTGCGAATGGCAGGAGCGGTGAGTGGCGCGCTGGAGAAAAAAGTGCAAAAAACACTGCAGTCGGAGTAATTGTTCAAATAGACATCATACCGAATAGATTCTACCATATGGATCAGATGATTGTTTCTATCTAGCGAGGTGAACAATGCGCAGCTATATTCGTACCCCCCTAATGTTAGTCATGCTCCCTTCTGTGATGGCCGCATGCAGTCCGACAGTGACGATAGCGCCACCGGATAAACCAATCACGATCAATATGAATATCAAGATTGAGCATGAAATCAGTGTGAAAGTGGATAAAGAGTTGGAAAATGTCCTGTCTGAAGACAGCGGCCTGTTCTAGGCAAGGAGAATACGATGCGAAGCAAACAGATGTTTTTACGTTTAATGGCTGTTTTGGCAGTGAGTTTTACCATGATCGTGGCAGGTGCAGGCAGTGCATGGTCGGCTGATATTCGCACATCCAAAGCTGCAGGTCAGATTGGTGAACAACCCAACGGTTATCTGGGTGTCGTTTCTGCTGCTCCGGGCGATGTTCAGGCGCTGGTTCGGGATATCAACCAAAAGCGCAAGGCTGTATACCAGAATATTGCCAGTAAAAACGGCACATCACTGCAGGCTGTCGAACAGATGGCAGGTAAAAAAACGATCAATAAAACGCCGTCAGGGCAATTTGTGCGCTCACCATCGGGTGCATGGCAAAGAAAATAACGAACTTCGGATAGCCTCTACACTCAAAATGACGGACTCAAAACGATGTAATCAAGCAGGTGAGTAGGCGTAGATAGTACGTAGAGCATACTGAATGCGACGGGTGTTCATCCAGGTAATAACGTACTAAAAACCGGACAAGCAGCAATTATCCAATAACTTGCTATAATTTGGCCATGCGCAGAATAGACAGGATCGAACCCTTTCGGGTGATGCAATTGCTTGAGCGGGCAAAAACGTTGGAGGCAGAAGGGCGCAAGATCATTCATATGGAGATCGGTGAGCCGGATTTTCCTACACCTGCCCCGGTAATTGAAGCTGCGCATCAACAGCTCGATAGCGGTGACAACTTCTATACCCCTTCAACAGGTAACCCACAACTGCAGCAGGCACTCTCTGACTGGTATAAAAAAGAGTATGACGTAGATGTGGCTGCACCGCGCATTCTTATCACGCCCGGCACATCAGGCGCATTTAGTCTGCTCTATGCAGTGCTGCTGGAGGCTGGTGAGTCGGTGCTGTTGCCGGATCCTGGTTATCCCTGTCAGCGTAACTTTATTCGTCTTGCCGGTGGTGAACCGATCAATATTCCGGTGGGCCCGGAGAGCAAATATCATTTTTCTACCGACATGATTGAACAGCAGTGGACGGATAAAACACGTGCGGCTGTGGTGATCAATCCATCCAACCCGACCGGCACGCTGATTGATGACGGTGTGCTTGAATCGTTGGCTCTCTCTTGCAGAGAGCGCAATGGTTATCTGATTTCTGATGAGATTTATCATGGCCTGACCTACGGGGTGAAAGCTCGTTGTGCACTTGAATTTGATGACCATGCTATTGTGGTGAATGGTTTCTCCAAACGTTGGGCGATGACCGGTTGGCGCATTGGCTGGGTGATTGTGCCGGATGAACTGATCGATGCCTGTCGGCGCGTGATGCAGAATATTTTTATTGCCGCCCCCACTCTCTCCCAGCAGGTGGCTATCACGGCTTTGCAGGCTGAAAAACAGACCGAGACGATGCGGCTGG
>JAJFLF010000127.1 GCA_021772845.1 Mariprofundus sp. | reverse complement strand
CCTCGTCTTCCGAACTTGAATAAAATTAGCCTTTAGTTTTTTTGGGATCATTACCGTAGCTATGTTTTGCTCTTATTTTATTGTCATCCCCTCTGTGAATGGATACTTCAGACTGGGCCTTTTTAGCTAGATCTCGTGTTGCTTGAAATACTTCTTCTTGAGTATCTCCAACTACACTTGCTCTTGATGTATCTTGTCGTTTACCTCGCCATTTATCATCAGAGCCTTGATAAACATTGTAATCATTATCAGACATTATAAAACCACCTATGTGTTAAATTTAAATATCAAATAAACATACTATATATAGATGTTTATTTGACACTCATACACACCATATAGGGTTTTAAATTCACCTATTCAACAGGGTGTCCAAATTTTCTTTCTATAAAGATATACAAACAGCTCAATATTAAAAAACTAACGACCAAGATAAGGGACGACGCAGAAGCTGCGTCCCAGAGAGAGAGCGAACGATCTTAATACTCTTGTTAGAGCTCAAAAAAAGGAGAACCTAAGCCATTACAGCACCACTTATTTTGACATAATTTCTGAGCAATCAATAGATTAGATTGATCCGACCCGATAAAGTTTATGTCTAAAGTAGAAAACTATCCGATTCTGGAGTTTGGCTAACCTTATCTTCTATTTCATGAACAAGCAGGCTAGAGCTATTAACCAGTTTTTTAATTGAATCTATTGAAATATCAATTCTGTTGCCTGCTTTATCCATCCCAGCCCGATGCACACAATGATGTCTGACTCTCACCGCCTCAAAAAGCCACGCTATATCTCCAAAATCACACTCAAGAACATTTTTAAACATGGGTTTAACTTTCTTAAGATCGTGAAATATTAGATCCTTTAAGTATGTTGCAACAGTTAGCTTGAGACTCTTTTGCTTTTCAAATATCTCTTGCAAGGTGAATTTCATTTTCGAGAACACTGGATCGGTCTCAACAAGTTTCCTGATCAGATCATCCGAGTTTGTGACTTTATGGATAAATGTCGAAGCCAAATATGATTCCACTGCTGCGACCGCATGGCTATGTAACATGACCAGTAAACTAAACTTAGTTTCATTGCTTGCTTGTACATTAAGAAGTTCTAAAACACTCCGCATTTGAGCATCAAATATTCCCACTTGGGATTGCGTGTATATATACCACTCTAGTTCATCTTGCCTGTACCACTCTTCCTCCTGCTGCTGAAAGTTCTCGCAATAAGATTCATAAGCCTGAACTGCCGCATCCCATGTTTCTGAACCTTCTTCACCAGCTTCTTCACCGTAGTTATCTTCTATCCATTCATACATTGGCTCCAATTCTTCTTGCCTCATCATCTCTTCTTTAGCTCTTCCCATAAATGATTCCTCCATCTAGCCAGATGTTCGAAATAATAGGGACACAATGAACTAGCCCTATTTTCACGGACAGTTAAATCAGGGGGCAGCTAATAGGAGTCAAGCCTAGCACTTCTGTGTGCACTAGAATCCTAATTTTTCAAACTGTTTTATAGTTTTTGAAAAGAGGGACTTCTTTTTTGATATTTTCACTAAAACACCCTTCTCTTTAGGGTCCTGTTTGAGTTCATTCATCAGAGGTTTGAGTGAATTTGGCACTTTACTCATGTCTGGAATCAAATACCAAGCACCTTTCTTTATAATGATTCCATCTGTTTCTAATTGAGAAATATCTAAGCGATCATATTCTTCTTGGTGCTCACGAAGCTCAACAACAAGATCCTTTGTTTTTTCGACAACATCCTTTACCTGAATGTCTAAATTATCACGGTCAATCACGTTAACCTCCTAGATTCTATATATAACACTCAGGTTAAGCCGGCCCATTTCCATTAATCAAAATCCCCAAGTGACTCCAAGCATCCTCATCCACATTAAGCTTCCTCTTACCATCTTGGCTTTCAAAGTTCTTACCAAGATTCAATGTACGCTCTCTTCCGCCCTTCTTACCCCGTGCAGTACTTTCGTCCGTAGATACAGCAGAGAGATAAGGCCCAATTTCAATGCTCGAAGCAATGACAAATTTTACATGAGGCATTTTGCGTTGCAAGAGCACTGCGACCAAGACATCAAACCCATCACCAAACTTGCCATTGATGGCATTTTTTTCTGGCCAATCGATAGTTTTTACTTGGATTCTTATATTCGCGCCATTTTCTTTTAGTACAACTATATCCCATCCCTTTTGGGTAGGTCCATTTGCCAAATAACACTCATATCCCCGCCTAAGCATTTCCCCAAGGACAAGGTACTCACCGCTTGCACATGAACTGGATTTATCTATCTGCATCGAAATACCAAACTTCTCATTTGGTATAAATATCTATTTGAATCATTCAGCACAATATACCTCCATAAAACCCTTCTGATAATTCAGCATAGTGACGTTTCGCTCTTAGTCAAAGAGATGCAACTGTTTCAGGTTATATAATATACGTTAAGTCCATAATACAATGCTTAGACTTGATGTGACATGGTCACATTGTCAGTCTGCACGCCATGTCTGCACTCACCTTTGAAATACTCGCAAAAGATGAAACCGGTTACGCCCGTCGTGGCCGCGTCGAATTACCACATGGTACGGTGGAAACACCTGTATTTATGCCTGTCGGTACTCAGGCCACGGTAAAAAGCCTAACGCCGGCTGATCTAACTGATGATATCGAAGCCAGCATTATCCTTGGCAATACCTATCATCTGATGCTGCGCCCCGGTTCGGATCTGGTGGAAAAGATGGGTGGCCTGCATAAGTTCATGGCCTGGGATCGTCCTATCTTGACTGATTCCGGTGGTTTTCAGGTCTGGTCACTGGGTGAATTGCGCAAAATCGAAGAGCACGGCGTACGCTTCCGCTCTCATATCGATGGTAAGGAAGTATTCCTTGGTCCGAAAGAGAGCATGGAAATTCAACGCCAATTGGGCAGTGATATTGTCATGGCCTTTGATGAGTGCACGCCCTACCCGGCTACTTATGAAGAAGCCAATGATTCGATGCAGATGTCGATGCGCTGGGCTGGTGAATGCCGTGAAGCGCTACCTGTTAACGATACGCAGGCTTTGTTCGGCATCGTACAGGGTGGCATGTATCCCGACTTACGCCTGGAAAGCCTGAAAGCTGTTGCCGATATCGATTTTGAAGGCATTGCTATTGGTGGCCTCTCAGTGGGCGAACCCAAAGAAGAGATGATGGCCATGCTTGATGCATTGGCTCCTCATCTGCCTGAAGATAAACCGCATTATGTGATGGGTGTTGGTACACCGGCTGATCTGATCGAAGGCATTGATCGCGGCATTGATATGTTTGATTGCGTGATGCCAAGCCGCAACGCACGCAATGGCACGCTTTTCACCGATGATGGCAAGATCAACATCAAAAACCTCAAACATTTTGATGATAAACGGCCGATTATGGATGATTGCAGCTGTTATACCTGCAAAAACTTTTCGCGTGCGTATCTGCGCCATCTGTTTATGGCAAAAGAGATATTAAGCTCACGATTGAACACACTACACAATCTTCACTACTATTGTGACCTTATGAAGCGCGCCAGAAACGCACTTGATGAGGGAAATTGGCCCGAATTTAAAAAACAGTTTTTACAACGCTACCATAGCAATGCATAATCGCCGCCTCTCATAAATCAGGAGTTCCATTCACATGACAACACAATCTTTCTCTCTATCTCCCATCACTACTGTGATCGCATCCGCAATCGCTGCGATGGCTATTATTAATCCGGCTTTCGCTGAAGATGCAGGCGGCAGCGGTGGTTTCGCTTCGTTGATTCCATTGGTTCTGATCATGGTAATCTTCTATTTCCTGCTTATCCGTCCGCAGCAGAAAAAACTGAAACAACATCGCACCTTGGTTGATGAACTGAAAAAGGGTGACAACATCCTTACCGGTGGTGGTTTGTTCGGTAAAGTAATCGATGTAAAAGACGATCTTCTAAAAATTGAAATTGCTGATGGTGTACGCGTTAACGTGAAACGCGATACTATTGCAGGCTTGTCTGATATCGGTCCTGTTAAAGAGAAAGCAGGCAAAAACAAAGCTAAAGCTGTAAAAAAAGCCAAACCTGCAGCGGTCACTGAAGAAAAAGCTGCTGAAGGCACCGACGCTGATTCAACCGACTCTAAAGACAAAGCATAAGGAATAGACCCATGCATAGCTTTCCGCGCTGGAAAATCTGGCTAATTTTAGCCGTATTGGTGGTCTCCATGATGGGAGCGCTACCCAATGTAACATCTGTACCATCCTGGTGGCCCTCCTCATTAAGCAATCCCATGAGCCTTGGTCTTGATCTCAAGGGTGGCATACATCTGGTACTCGACGTAGATGTCGATAAAGCTGTTACACACAGTGTGGAAGAAGATATTGATGCAGCCAGACAGGCTCTGCGTAAAGATAAAATTCGTTACCGCAATTTGTCGGCTGATGGTCTGAATCTCAACATCACCATTAAAAACAAAGACGATCTCGCCGCTGCTGAAAAAATATTGGAAGAAACATTCAACAGCTACACGATGGCTGCAGTTGTTGATAATACGTTCACCCTGACGCTGAAAGAGTCTGTAGCTGATGAGACACGTAAATTTGCTGTTGAACAATCTATTGAAGTGATTCGTGGTCGTATTGATGCACTCGGTACTACTGAGCCTGTGATCATCAAACAGGGCACCCATCGTATTCTGGTACAGATTCCGGGATATGAAGATTCTGCCCACGCTAAACAGCTGATTGGCCGCACTGCACAATTGCAATTCAAACTGGTGGATGAAAAAGGTGATCTGGATAAAGCCATGAGCGGTAGCATCCCACCGGGTGATATCATCATGTATGGCCCTGAAGAGACACGCACTGACGGCACAAAATCGCGTCAACCATATCTGCTGAAAAAACGTACGGAATTATCCGGCAATGAGATCTCTGATGCACGTGTATCTATTGATTCCCGTTACAATGAATATGCCGTAACACTGAAATTCAATAGCAAAGGCTCTCGTAAATTCGACAAACTGACATCAGCACATGTAGGCGAACGCTTTGCCATCATCCTTGAAGGTGTAGTGAACTCCGCTCCTGTCATTCGTGAACGTATTGCTGGCGGTTCAGCACAAATTACCGGTAGTTTCTCCCCTGCTGAAGCACATGATCTTGCCATCATCCTGCGTGCAGGTGCCCTGCCCGCTCCGGTTAAAGTTGTGGAAGAGCGCTCCATTGGCCCGAGCCTTGGACAGGATTCCATTGATCAGGGTATGAACTCGATCATTGTCGGTTGTATTCTAGTACTGATCTTCATGGCTGTGTATTACCGCATGTTTGGCCTTGTTGCCAATGTCGCACTGATTTTCAACATGCTGTTGATCCTGGCTGTGATGAGCATCATCGGTGGCACACTGACGCTGCCGGGCATTGCCGGTATCGTACTGACCATTGGTATGGCCGTGGATGCCAACGTATTGATCTTTGAACGTATCCGTGAAGAGCTGCGTCTTGGTAAAACACCATTAGCAGCCATTGATGGCGGTTATGAAAAAGCCTTCTCTACCATTGTGGATGCCAATATCACGACCCTGATTGCTGCTATCGTACTGTTCCAGTTCGGTTCAGGCCCTGTCAAAGGTTTCGCGATCACACTATCTGTCGGTATTCTGGCTTCCATGTTCACCGCTATCACTGTCACCCGCGCCATTGTTGCAGCTTCGACTGCCAAACATGGTCGCGTTAAAGAACTAAGCATTTAAGGCTTTATAGGTACTACTATGCAACTGATTCGTTCAGATATTCACTATGATTTTATTGGCAAACGCAAAATCGCCTTTATCATCTCTGCGGTTATGATACTCACATCTCTTGGTGCTCTGGCTGTGAAAGGCTTGAACTTCGGTATCGATTTTACCGGTGGTACACTGGTCGAAGTAAAATTTGATCAAGCACCAACCATTGCTGATGTGCGCGACTCCCTCTCCCCTAAAGGATATGGCAACGCGGTCATTCAGGAATTTGGTGCACCGGAAGAGATCCTGATCCGAGTGCAAAACAAAAACGCTGAAGACTCCTCTACCATCAGTGATGCTATCCTAGACGGTTTGGGAGAGAAGTTCGGTGCCGATGCGATTGAAATGCGTCGCGTGGAGTTTGTTGGACCTCAGGTCGGCGAGGAACTCACCCGCGCCGGCATCATGGCTGTATTGGTCTCGATGTTAGCTATTCTTATCTATGTCACCTTCCGCTTTGAATTCCGTTTTGCGCTTGGTGCAGATGCCGCACTATTGCATGATATCACCATCGTTGTCGGGCTATTTTCTTTAACAGGCAAAGAGTTCTCACTACCAGTGATTGCCGCCCTGCTGACGGTGATTGGTTATTCCCTGAATGACTCTATTGTGGTTTTCGATCGCATCCGTGAAAACTTTGCTGCCAACATGAAACGCAAGAAACCGGAAGATGAAACCACGGTTGTGAACAACTCGATCAACCAGACACTGGCGCGTACCTTGATGACCTCTGTTACCACTTTATTGGTGG
>JAJFLF010000126.1 GCA_021772845.1 Mariprofundus sp. | reverse complement strand
GCTTCAAGCTCATCTTTGGGCTGGCTCTGCTTATATATATCTCTTGTGGTTATTATGACCTTTTCGGTTATAGTGAATCAAAGACATGACAAGTTTTTTATTGAACAGTAATGAGTGTTTTTTCAATGAGTTGATAAATAGTGTGTTATGATTGATATTCATTGTCATTTGTTGCCTGAGATTGATGATGGAGCGGTAGACATTGATCAATCGATTCAATTAGCTCGTTATGCAGTTGCTGACGGAATTACGCATATGGTAGTTACTCCTCATATTCAACCGGGAGTGTTTGATAATAATACATCTACAATTGCCGCAGCCTTTCAACTGTTTGTCATAGCCTTAAGAGAAAATAATATCAAACTAACGGTGGCGATGGCTGCAGAGGTGCGTCTTTGTCCTGAAGTATTACCTTTGGTGAAGGATGAAAAATTTCCCCTGTTTATTAGCCCAGAAGGGAAGAAGACAATCCTGTTAGAGCTTCCTCATAGTCATATCCCTCCGGGTACAGAGCAATTTATCCAGTGGTTGCAGTCGAATAAAATTGCAGTATTAATTGCTCACCCCGAACGCAATAAAGAAGTTATGCGTAATTGTAATAGAATAAGAACCTTTGTGGATATGGGGTGTAAATTGCAACTTACAGCAGCTTCAGTTGCAGGGAGATTTGGTGAACCTTCTCGTATTACTTCAGAGTTTATGTTGCAGCAAGGGTGGGTTTCAGTGTTGGCAACGGATGCTCATAATTTAAAGGCTAGGCCACCAAGGCTTTCTGATGGCCTGTTTGAAGCATCAAATATCCTTGGAAGGGATAAGGCTCATAGGCTCGTATACGATAATCCATGGGATATTGTGGGAGGGATGTTTGTTCATGGTTAAAGTTTCTTATGAATAAACAATTTGATGCTGATGAGGGGGGGCTGAATAATGTTAAAAAGCTATTCGCCATACTATTGCTAATCGCTATAACTTATTTGTCATATCAAGCTGTGCTAACCAGTGTGATTTATCTTAATCATTATCACGTAAATGCAACGCTTGATCAATGGTATGAGAATAAGAAGCCGGTAAGTCTTTCAGATTGGCAAGAGTTAGAAATATTTGCAATTTCATCATTACATATCAATGAAGATAATACAGCTATGTTAAACGCATTGGCTAGAGTATATGATTATAGAAGCGCTAAAATGGCGAGAAGTATAAATGATCGCCTATTCTATGGTGAAAAATCCATTCAATATTATAGAATGGTAATAGGAAACCGACCAGCATGGCCATATGGATGGATGAACCTTGCGCAGGTAAAAGCGCGTCTAGGCCGATTGGATGATGAATTTAAGCAGGCATTATTTCAGCTTCTGAAAACAGGCCCATGGGAAAGACTTACGCTGCCAGTAATTATTCAACTCGGTCTTTTTTCCTGGCATAACCTTGATGATGATAGTCATCAACTGCTACTTGATTATTTTCTTGTTGCACAGGATGAGCGAGCTGTTGAGGTGCTGAATATGCTACAATCTACTGGCCAAATGACGTTTTATTGTAGGCTGGTCATGCAAAGAGATGCTAAAGCAATGTTTTGTAGATGAGTATGATAGATGTTTTTCATGCAGATCAACGGGATGATTTATCGAAGAGGTTTACACGTATCTCTATGAATTGATAATAACGCAGTTTTAATAACCTATCGACGTTCCCTGCCTCTTTGCTGATGCGTAATGTCATAACAAATAAATGGAATAGCAATTATGATCATAAACATGCTGCTGTTGGCAAGGATTTGCAGGTTATAATCAACCGTTGAATGAACAAGTATAGCGACTATACCCATGAGTGATGCAAAGCTCATGCCTAGTGCAAAAGGGGATCGTCGGTTTTGTAATATGCGTATGGCAGTAATAATTGAAAAACATACCACGCTAGCCAGTAGTGAGAATCCAATAAAGCCGAATTCAACAAATATTTCAAGGTAATCATTGTGGGCATGATTCCAGTAGTGAGACAGTTGAGGCGTTTTATAGGTTGGGAATGTATTGAAATAATTGCCTGCACCAACACCACTGATGAAATAATCTTCAACCATAGGGTAGGTTGCAAAATAAGCATCATCTCTACTCTCTGTCTGGATTGTGGTTTGAGCCAATCGGTTCATGACTTTGGATACCCCAACAAGGGAGCCAATGATAATAATATCTAATATAATTAAGCTGCTCAGGAATATGATGGTCGCACGTGGTTTGTTGCGTGCAAGCGTTAAAAAAATGATCCCAGCCACGCCAAGGCTGATAAAGAAGCCCAGATTTCCACCGCGTGAATGGGTAACCACAAGTCCCAGGCAGAGAAGAATCAATATGATGCGTAACCGAGCCTTAGGGCCTAACAAGAGGCCGGATATATTTTTGATGAGTTTTTTCCAATTTTTTTTCCCGCTATTAGTGTCAGAAAGCATGGTGAGCATTAGCCCTATTCCTAAAGCTAACGCCATTTCAAGGTAACCTGCCAGATGGTCTCGATTTGCAAATGTACCTGTTGCCGAACCAATGTGGGAATGTAGTGCAGCTTTGCTAATGAAAAATGAATATTCAATGCCACTTAGTGCCATGAGTGAGCCATAAATAACCTGAAAGAGAGCACTAAGTAATATTGTATAAATAAGCCACTTCAGTTTTTGCTTAGAGTTAATTAGATAAAGGGTAAGGCAGAAAAAGGAAAATAAATATGCAGCTTCTTGAAATAAATTAAATGATACAGATTTATCCAGAGAAATTGATGCGTTAATCGCACCAGTCTGTGAATATTGATAATAGGCTTGAGGGGATAATATTTGTATCCATGATAAGGGTAATGGAAAGCATTGGATTAATAGCCATACAAGATTTAATGCTAGAAGGATGAGTGCGATTTTTGCTGTTTTAAATGATGTAGGTAGAGATTGAGGGTTGCGCATCCATATGATGATGATGCTAGCTGTAATAATGTAACACCATACTTCAGCGATTGAGGTTCCCCATGGACGATTGCTGGCTAAAGGGATCGGTAGCCATGCTACTAGGGCAAAGTAGCTGTATAGTATCCAGTTTTTAGTAGGTTGTTCGCTAGATTGATATGATGTCATGATGCTATCATAGTTGTTCAGTCATTAAATGACAGTGTGTTGTGGAATGAAAAGGATTAAAAAAAGGCTCCATTTGGGAGCCCTTTTTAAATAAAGTAAATGTATTCTTGCTTTAGGCGCCAGGGGTAACCTGTACAGTAACACCACTAACCCCATTGCCCTGAAAAGGTCTAATTGCTGCTAGCGCAGCATTTATTGCAGCATTTCCTGCTGCTGTGTCTGGGCCAGCTGCTGAGGCTGCAAAAGCTGCAGTTGGATCAACTGTTCCAGGAACACCTCCCTGTGCTATATCAGCTCTGTATAGGTTAATGACTTCATTGATTACAGGTACAAAGCTAGGGGCGTAAACTTGAGTTTCTGCTAAAATAGCATCGTAATTGGCCGGGCCTGCTACTTCAGTTAATGCTCCAATAACTTCGGTAATAGCATAGGGGCTTCCGGAACCTACGTAGCTAGCTAAGATTTCTGCAATAGTTAGGCCGCTTTGAAGTGCGGCAGTTAAGTCGCCTCTCAAAGGATCTGCTTGGTTTGCGTTTGCATTCGCGGCTCCATTAGCAGGAACCACAGCAGCATTTGCTGTGGAAATGCCCATAAATAACATAAGGAAAATGACGGATAGTACTTTCATGGTTTGACTCCTTGTTCTAAAAAACAATAAGATGATTTGCGACAAGCATACTATGTTTTTCTAAAAACACAAGATGGTTGCTGATTTTGGCTGCAACTTATGGTGGTGAAATACCAGTGTGTTGCATGCCTATATAGTTTTTATTGGTGCTTAATCGGGAAGAAAACCTTTGCAAAGGATTGATATGGCAACATCTGCAATTTTGGGGTCGAACTGACTCCCTGCATTTTCTTTCAGTTGATCGAGACAATACGATAAAGGACGAGCTCTCCGATATGATCTGTTTTTGGTCATCGCATCAATGGCTTTTGCAACGGCAATAAATCGGGAGCCTTCAGGTATCTGATCGCCTTTTAATCTGTTTGGATAACCTTCGCCGTCCCAGCGCTCTCCCTGGTGTAAAATAATGAGGCGTTCGTCTTTTAATGATGAAATGGATACAAGGATTTTTGCTGCAACCTCTGGTGAATTCTGGATAAGTCCGAGTTCATCAGAAGATAGACGCCCCTGCTTGAGCAGGATTGCATCGGGAATACTGACCATGCCGATATCATGAAGCAGTGCTGCATCGTAAATAGTCTGCTTTTGCTGATCAGAGATTCTAAATTTGGCAGTTAGCAGTTTGACGATTTGGGCCACACGAATGGAATGATCTTTGGTAAATAGATCTCGGGCTTCTAATGCGGCAATAAGAGCTACAAGGGCTTCGTTTACGCCTTCATTGCTTGAGGATTCCTTATTCACCTTTTCTCCTGTGGCAGGTTTGATTCTAATTTTAAATCACTTCAGTCATTTATCAGTCAAATACAACTGTCGTGAACCGTTCGGCATCTTATATGTGCTTTGTCGATGCGACAAATATATTGATGTGTCAGTATGCCGGCGTGACTACAGATGATGTGAAAGAGATGATCAAAGATAAGGCATCAGAACATGGTTTTGTGCTGTGTCGCATTGCCTCGCTATCGATTGATCATAAACATAAACAGGGGCTTAAGCGCTGGATTGATGCAGATATGCAGGCTGATATGGCCTGGATGTCGGAGCAGGTGCGAATGCAGCGCCGTATGCAGCCGGAATCGATGTTGGAAGGTGTGCAATCTGTGATCAGTGTGGCGATGCCTTATTCACCTCCAGCTTATCTGCTAGATGAAGCCAATGATGCAAAAGGGCAGGGCGTGATTTCAGCCTATGCGCATGGCGATGATTATCACGATGTGATGAAAAAATATTTGAAAGCATTGGCTGCTGATCTTGATGTCATGCTTGGTAAACACGATCAACGTGTGTTTGTGGATACGGCTCCGGTACTGGAGCATGCATTGGCTGAGTCCTCAGGTCTTGGTTGGCAAGGCAAGCATTCGTTAACGATTCATCGAGATCTCGGTTCCTGGTTTTTGCTGGGGGAGATTTTTACTACGGCGAGCATTGAAAAGGATGAAGCTGCCAAAAACCATTGTGGTAGTTGTTCTGCATGTATTGATGTCTGTCCTACGCAGGCGATTGTCGCACCATACGTTGTAGATGCGCGACTGTGCATCTCTTATCTGACCATTGAATTTGATGGTTTTATACCACGCCCTCTGCGTATAATGATGGGGAACCGCATTTACGGGTGTGATGATTGCCAATTAGTTTGTCCGTGGAATCAACATGCTTCAAAGGGAAGTCTGCGTTTGCACGATTTGCAGACGGGCGAAGATTCCATTAAACCGAGGGGGGAGAATCATCTGCCAAACCTTGCTAGCTTGCTGCGACTTGATGATGATGGTTTCCGTCAGCTATTCCGTAAATCACCAATCAAACGTACCAAGCGGGCTGGTTTATTGCGCAATGTCTGTATCGCCATGGGAAATTCTGGCAAAACGCTGTTTGTAGATGATCTGTTAAGCGTGATTGCTGATAAAGAGCCGTTGATCCGCGGCCATGCAGCATGGGCACTGGGGTGTTTGAGTAGTGCAAACAGTCATCAACGGATTAGTTTAGTTTTGCATCAGCAGTTAACTGTAGAGACGGATGCTGGTGTGTGTGAAGAGATAGATTTAACTATAGAATATTTGAGGAGTAAGTATGACGATGCCTAAGGCTTTTATTTTTGATCTGGATGGAACACTTGTGGATGCATTACCTGATATTCAGGCCAATGCGAACCGTGCTTTGGAGTCGCTGGGATATGATTTGCGTCTGTCTCAGGCAGATACGCAGCCACATGTTGGTGGTGGTGCGCACAAATTAGCCTCAAATGTGCTCGGTTTACCGATGGAACATGATGAGACCATGGCGCTATATCATGCATTTGCCGATATTTATGAAAAAAATCCAGCTGAATTTGGCAAGCCATTTCCAGGTGTGATGCATGTGCTGGATACGCTGAAAGCGAAGGGTATTCCGATGTCGGTTGTGACCGCAAAACCAGCCAAAGCCCGGGTTAAAGTGCTTGATGCAATGGGCTTGACCTCTTATCTGACATTGGCTCTGTCACCAGAAGATGGTTTTGCCAAAAAACCTGCTCCGGATATGTTGCTGGAATGTTGTAGGGCAATGGGTGTGGATGCTTCCGAGACAGTGATGGTTGGTGATACACGTTTTGATGTTGAAGCTGGTTTTGCTGCACAGTGCCAAGCTGTAGCATTTGCAGAGCACGGTTATCAGGACGTCCCTGCAGAATATGCTGATCGCGTTGTTTCCCTGCCTGATTTTACAGAGCTGTTGAATCTGCTGGAGGATTGATCAGAGCATGAAACCAACAGAGCTGAAAGGCATTTATGCTATTCTACCTGCAGATCTGGATACGGAAGAGCTGTTGGAGAAAGCAGAATCGGCGCTAAAGGGCGGTGTGAAGACGCTGCAATTTCGCGACAAAAAACAGGGTTTTAAACGTCAACTTAAACGTGCGAAAGCTTTGCGTGAATTGACGCGTGAGTATGGTGCCGTGTTTATCATCAATGACTCAGTGGGTCTGGCGCAGGATGTTGATGCTGATGGTGTACATTTAGGACGTGATGATGCGCCGAATCTGATTCAGTTGCGAACCGAAGTGGGGGATGATTTTATCATCGGTATCACGTGTCGCGCTGATGCTGGTTTTGCTACATCAGTACTCAAAGATGGTGCTGATTATGTTTCATTTGGTGCTGTATGGGCGACAACATCTAAACCGGAAGTGCCGGCTATTGGTCTTCCCCGTTTGATGAAAGCGCGCCAGATGTTTCCGAATAGCCATATCTGCGCCATTGGTGGCATCAATGCAGACAATGTCGTCGCGGTGAAAGCTGCCGGAGCCGATTGTGCTGCGGTGATTTCCGGCCTGTTTGCTGCTGATGATATCGAAGCTGAAGCGGTTCGGTTGATCGGTATCTGGAACAATTCATGAATCAAAACAGTGGTGTGTTGAGGCCTGTTTGCCTGACGATTGGCGGTTCAGATTCCTGCGGAGGAGCAGGCATTCAAGCTGATCTGCGCGTGTTTGAATCACTCGGTGTGCATGGCTGTTCTGCGATCACTGCATTGACTGCGCAGAATCCTGCCAATATTTCCAGAATTGAAGCGGCTTCATTGGCGCAACTCGATGCTGAAATACATGCCGTGTTTGATTATTACGATGTTGTGGCTGTGAAAACGGGCATGTTGTTCAATGTTGAACATATCGCTCTGGTTTCTGCTCTGTTGCATGAGCGCCATAAGGGCATGCTCGTAGTTGATCCGGTCCTGGTGTCGAGTAGTGGTACTCGTCTGCTACAGGAGGGGGCGGTCGATACAATCAAACAGTCCCTGTTGCCCATGGCAACGCTGCTCACGCCTAATCTGGATGAGGCTGCGGTATTACTTGGTGAGTCTGTGAACGATGAAGCACAAGCAGCCAAACAACTGTCCAATAAGCTTGGTTGTGCCGTACTGCTAAAAGGTGGCCATGTAGATGCAGATGCATTGGTGGATGTTTTATGTGACGCTGATGGGAAAATAGAGGCCTTCACACATGCTCGCCAGCCTTGGTCAGTACATCAAAGACATGGTACCGGTTGCCGATTGGCTTCTGCTGTAACTGCTAATCTGGCGCAGCAAAGGCCGCTAAAGACGGCTGTCGAAAAGGCTATTGAATACTTGCAACTAAGCTGACTGTAATCTCATTTCTGTTTCGTTGGACTATCGTCAAATATATCGGCATGCTTTTCTCATGTTACTCTATTCACTAAAACGTCTGAAAGGGGATATATACAATGCGCTGGTCTGATACCGATACTACCAAAGACTCCAGATTCAACAGAAAAAAAATTACAGTGGTCGGCGCAGGTAATGTCGGTGCCACGGCTGCATTTTTGGCTGCGACAAAAGAGCTGGCTAATATTGTATTGATAGATGTGGTGGAAGGGATACCTCAGGGTAAAGCGCTGGATATGCGCGGCTCTTCTCCCATTCTACGCTTTGATGCATCGGTGATAGG
>JAJFLF010000125.1 GCA_021772845.1 Mariprofundus sp. | reverse complement strand
GAAGAGGCGATTGCGACGTGTGATCTAACACCTGAAACAAAGGTGCTGGATGTGGCTTGTGGACCGGGTACATTATCACTATTGCTGGCAGATCAGGTGGCATCGGTGCACGCCATTGATTTCTCTGAACAGATGCTCTCTCTGCTTGATCAAAAGATTAATGATGCAGGTTTTGATCATCTGCATACCCACCATGGTGATGGTCAAGCATTACCATATGATGGTGATTCGTTTGATGCTTCTTTTTCGATGTTTGGTCTGATGTTCTTTCCTGATCGAAACAAGGGGTTCTCAGAGATTTATCGTACTTTGAAACCGGGCGGCAAGGTTGCAGTGTCCAGCTGGGCACCGGTAGATCAATCGCCTGCGATGCAGATGATGTTTGGCGCGCTCAAAATTATCAAACCGGAGTTACCGGAACCGAAGATGGCAATCGAGTCGCTGGAGAATCCAGAGCAGTTTGAACAGGAGCTCAAGGATGCTGGTTTTAAAGATGTTCAGATACAGCGCGTAACGAAGTCTTTTCCTGTCGAGTCGGTGAAGGAGTTTTGGAACGGTATGGTGAAAGGTAGTGCACCGATCACAATGTTGAAACAGAGCATGGCTAAAGCTGAATGGGAAGAGAAGCAGTGGCTGGCTATGCATTATTTGCATGAACAATTGCCACATACACCAACATCACTTTCATCCGATGCATGGCTTGGAACTGGTTTGAAGTAGGTGTGTTAAGATGTTGTTTTACATGCTTTTTGTTATGGTTGTTTTTATAGTTGGTTGTTTGAGGTGAGAGTATGAAGTTGTCGGTTTATCAAATTGATGCGTTCGCGAAACAGGCCTTTGAAGGCAATCCTGCTGCAGTATGCCCCTTAGTGTTCTGGTTGCCTGATGCGGTGATGCAGTTGATTGCAGAAGAGAATAATCTCTCTGAAACAGCCTTTTTTGTGGCAACGGAATCGGGTTATCATATCCGCTGGTTTACCCCAACGGTTGAGGTGGATCTCTGTGGTCATGCTACCCTGGCGGCTGCCTATGTGTTGTATGAATGTCTCGGTTTTAAAGGCGATAATATTGTCTTTGATTCAAGGTCAGGTCTGTTAAATGTCACCCGAGAAGGGGAACAACTGGTATTGGATTTCCCCGCTCAACCACCGGAACCTTGTGAAGCACCTGAACAGATCCTGCACGCTTTTGGTATTGAGCCTGTCGCATGTCTGAAAGCTGAAGATTATATTGTTGTCTTTGAGCTTGAACAGGATGTGTTGGAGGCTGATCCTGATCTTGCACTGCTGCGTGAACTCGATGGCAGGGGCGTGGTGATTACTTCATTATCGACACATTATGATTTTGTCAGTCGTTTCTTTGCCCCTAACTTTGGCATTGATGAAGATCCTGTGACGGGTTCTTCGTTTACTCAGTTAGCCCCTTATTGGTCAGAACGTTTAGGCCGATCCAAGCTCTATGCCAAACAAGTCTCCAGCCGTGGTGGCGAAGTGACCTGTGAACTTAAAGGTGATCGTGTAGCTATCTCCGGAACCGCCGTGAAATTCCTACATGGTGAGATTGAGATATAAAAGCAAAGTCGATGATAATGTGCTATAAGTTGTATGGATGTTGTTTTAGAATATTTCCTCTTTTGCTCTTTAATATGTTGTTAGTGGAAGAACAGTTCACCTATAGGAGTCAATAATGAGGAACTTTGATTACTCCTATTCGGTTTGTTAAAACTTAGGAGAAATTCGTGTCAGGACTGACTCAGCGTTATATATCCAAAGAGCTTTTACATTTTGTCGGTCGTGGCATGAAAATCGATGAGCAATTTAATTTGTTCGTTAAAATATTTTCGGAAGGCTGGATTACACACCCTCCTCATAATCCAAATGTTAGTGGCAATCTACAGGTAAATTTTGGAGCATCGATAAGTAATAACGAAATGTATAGTCCAGAGATAACGTGTTTTGCTGACATCCCTCTTGAAGACCTATCGTTACATATGGGAAAGTACAGCTCTATAGGCTTGTCATTTACCAAAGACTTTATAGCTGCCTCAGGTGGAGTGCCTGTTCATTATTTGCCAATAGCAGCAAGCGTAAATAGACAAAAGAATTTAGGCTCTGAAGATGTTCAAAAAATCATATCTGAGCATGGCCATGGCTCTTTAGTTGAGCATATGTATGAAACTGTTCCTAAAGGCCAGTATTTCGATGAAATGCTAAAAGAGTATCATGAGCTATTCCATATATTTAGAGAACTAGCTCAAAAATCAGATCCTACTCCAGGGGTTTCCGACTTATTTAAGCGGGTCATTGAATTAGAAAAATTTCTTGGTTTCCATCTGTTTAGTTATTTTAAGTTTTTTGATCATAGGAAAGCTGATGATGATCCTGATAATTACTATTTTGAACTTGAATGGCGAATCGTATGGAATATACGATTTACACCAGATGATGTAAAAACAGTGTTAATTCCTAGTAAATTCTCACGAGCATTCAGAGAAAAGTTTCCTAGATACATAGGTCAGGTTGTATTTACAGATTAGTTTTAACAAGCGGGTCAAGTGCGACGCGAAAAATCGTCGCGCGCCTTACCCAAAGCGTTAGACAAATAAGGACACACAAATGGCTAAAACAACGATTACTTACTGGAATCCATTAAATCCAGACAATCAAGGCAAGTGGCAGCCCATTGATGGGCTTGAAGGCATTGCTGAAGAGCTTACGCTTAGTATTGATGATGAATCAGGTGAATACACGCGTTTAACCCGCTTCTTTCCTAAAGCTGACACAACCCTATTTGGTGGTAAGAGCCATGAATACCCCGAGGAAATATTTATCGTGAGTGGTCGTTTGTACGATTATGCTTTTGAGATGTGGTTAGAAACAGGTCATTATGCAAGCAGGCCACGGGGTGAAATCCATGGGCCGTTTAAAACAGAAGATGGGTGCGTAGTTCTTGAAGTGTCCTTCCCAAATAAAATTGGTGAATGACATAAGTATGAAAGGGGACTCCTCTTCGCTCCAGTCAAAACCACTGGATACCGTGTCGAGCACGGCAGAAGGTGAATGCTGCTTGCAGCAGAGAAGCTGCCCTGGGGTATGACGTTCTAAACTGGTAGTCATTCCGGACTTGATCCGGAATCCAGAAGTGAAGTGGATAATTTTTTAAAGCAGTATGGGGGATGAAATGAAAAAGCTAAGACTGAAAATTCCACCGCCGATTGTTGGCATCGCGTTTGGGGGGGTAATCTGGCTTTTGAGTGAAAACCTTGCTGCCCCGTTTATGGATCAGGAAATCAGTCAGATTATAGCTCTGATTCTGTTGGGAATCGCAGGCACGATTGATGTCTGGGCGATACTCAGTTTCAGGGCGGCACAAACTACGATTGATCCGCGTTATCCGCATAAAACATCAACCATTGTTTCCAGTGGTATCTATCAATTCACGCGCAATCCGATGTATCTGGGGCTAGTGCTTATTTTAACATCATTAAGTATCTATCTGGGTACGCTGTTAGGGTTGTTATGTGTGCTCGGGTTTATTCTCTATATGAACAGATTTCAGATCGAGGCAGAGGAAGAGCATCTGGAAGAGCAATTTGGAGAACTTTATCTCAGCTATAAAAACAGCGTTCGCCGCTGGATTTAAAGGTGAGCCTTTAG